>JAQGNC010000630.1 GCA_028292065.1 Betaproteobacteria bacterium | reverse complement strand
CGCGGCCGAGGCGAAGAAGACGCGGCGGGCGCCGGCTTCGCGCGCCATCTGCACGATCTCGCGGCTGGTCGTGCCGCGCACGACCGAGTCGTCGACAAGCAGCACGTTCTTGCCCTGGAATTCCATGCTGATCGCATTGAGCTTCTGGCGCACCGACTTACGGCGCGTCGCCTGCCCCGGCATGATGAACGTGCGGCCGATGTAGCGGTTCTTGATGAACCCTTCGCGGTACGGGAGATTCAGGTGCTTGGAAAGCTGCATCGCCGCCGGGCGGCTCGAATCGGGAATCGGTATGACCACGTCGATGTCCAGGTGGCCATACTGGGTGCGAATCTTTTCTGCGAGGCTCTCGCCCATGCGCAGCCGCGTCTCGTACACCGAGATCCCGTCGATCACCGAATCGGGACGCGCGAGATAGACGAACTCGAAGATGCACGGGTTGAGCGTCGCGTTAGGCGCGCATTGCTGGCTGAAGAAGTTGCCGTCGAGGTCGATGAAAATCGCTTCGCCGGGGCCGACGTCGCGAACGAGCTCGAAGCCCAGCGTGTCCAGCGCGACGCTTTCGGACGCGACGAGGTAGTCGCTGCGACCGCCCTCGCCCGCCGCGCGCCCGAAGACCAGCGGCCGTATGCCGTAGGGGTCGCGAAAAGCGAGCAGGCCGTAGCCCGCGATCATCGCGACGACGGCGTAGGCGCCGCGCACGCGCCGGTGCACGCCCGAGACCGCCTTGAAGATCGTGGCCGGATCGAGCCGAGAGTTATTCGCCGCTTCCTGCAGCTCGTGCGCGAGCACGTTGAGCAGCACTTCCGAATCGGAGTTGGTGTTGACATGCCGCAGGTCGGTGCGGAACAGGTCGTTCTTGAGCTGGTCGGTATTGGTGAGATTGCCGTTGTGTCCCAGCACGATGCCGAAAGGCGAATTCACGTAGAACGGCTGGGATTCGGCCGCGGACTGCGCCGAGCCCGCGGTGGGGTAGCGCGTGTGAGCGATGCCGGCGTCGCCGAC
Organism: Betaproteobacteria bacterium; assembly: GCA_028292065.1. Classification (GTDB taxonomy): domain Bacteria; phylum Pseudomonadota; class Gammaproteobacteria; order Burkholderiales; family SG8-41; genus JAQGMV01. Next base: position 3,345 of record JAQGNC010000630.1, on the reverse strand, counting down.
GAGCGAGCGCATGTTGCGCGTGCGGAACACGTCACGCACGAGGCCGCCGCCCTTGTGCATGTGGAACATCGCGCCGTCGGCCGTGACGATCCCCGCGGCGTCCTGCCCGCGGTGCTGGAGGACCAGCAGCCCGTCGTACAGGAGCTGGTTCACCGGATTGCTGGCGACTACACCTAGGATTCCGCACATCGCTGCTGCCTCAGTCGTAAGAGAGATATCGCGAAACAGCCTGCGGCAGCCACGGTTTCATGGCACCTGCGAGCGCTTCGAGCGGCGGGCTCAGCATTGCATTGCTCCATGCCGGCTGACGCGGGAGCGCCGTGAGCCCTGACACCAGCACGAGCACGAGCACGATCACCATTCCTCGCGCGAATCCGAAGAAACCCCCGAGGAGCCGGTCTTCGAGCCCGAGGCCCGCTTTCTGCAGCGCACGCGACAGCGCCATCGCCAGCAGGCTCATCAGGATCAGCGTCACGACGAACACTGCGACAAAAGCCGCGAGCGCCCGCAACGAGCCGTCCGTGATCAGGGGCGCAAACCATTCGGCCACCACTCCGCTGAGCGCGTAGGCTGCGAAGAAAGCAATCACCCAACCCGCGAGCGAAAGCGCTTCCCGCGTAAAACCGCGCATGACACTGATGAGGACCGACGATCCGACGATGACGAGTACCGTATAGTCGAAAAGGGTCACGGCTCGAGCGGGAACGGCGATAGCGTATGAACGTCGCTCACTTCGCCACGACCTGCCCGTCGAGGCCTGCCTTCTTCAACTGGGTGCGGGCGGTCTCGGCGGCTTCGCGCGTGGCGTAGGGACCCGCGCGCACCCGGGTGATCTCGCCCGTCTTGGTCGCGATCGATTCGGTATACGTCTTCAAGCCGACGGCCGACATCTGCTTCTGAAGCTGCTTCACGCGCGCCGCATCGGCCAGCGCCGCGACCTGGATCACGTAGACGGCGGAGCCGGTGGATGCGTCCTTTTCCTTCGCTGCGGTCTTCGGCTGCTCTTTCGACGCGGGCTTCGACGCTTCCCTGACAGGCTCCTTCGGAGCCGCCTTCGCAGACTCCTTCGGTGCAGCCTTCGCGGTGTCCTTCACGTCGGCGGTCTCGGAAGCGCCGCCGGTCGGTCTGGCCGGCGCTTCGGCCGAAGGCGCCGCAGCGACTTTCCCGGGTTCAGGCGCACCGGCCTTCGCCGCATCGGCTTTCGGCGCCGGCGGCATTCCCTTGATCGGTGTGCTTTCGGCGCTCGGGGGCGGCGCCACCGCGATTGCCTTGGGCTTGGCCCCGCCTGAATCCGGCGAAGGAATCTGGATGTCCACGTTCTGGCTGACCGGCCTGGGCTCGGAATCGAGCACCATGGGCAGCACCACGGCCACCGCGGTCACCAGAACGATCGCGCCGACCAGACGTCGGCGCGCACGTTTCTTGAGCTGAAGTTCTTCGTCGCTAATCGCTCTCGCCATGCCGTATCCGCGCTTGCGCGCGCTTGACTCCAATCACTGTGTACGTCCGGCGCTCACCGCGCCCGGCCGCGCGAACCAGCAGCGCGCGCCGCCATGACTGCAGCTACCGTAGAGAACGAACCGAACACGACAATTCTATCATTTTGTCCTGCTCGCTCACAGGCTTGCGAGTAAGCCGCAGCGACATTGTCATGAACCGAAAGCGCTTCGAACACACCCGCACGCGTGAGTTCCGCCTTCAGCGTATCGGCGTCGGCGCCGCGCGGCCCTTCGCTCGGCGCGATGAGCCACTCGTCGATGCGAGCAGCGACCGCGCCGATCACGCCTGCGATGTCCTTGTCCTTGAGCATCGCGAAGACCGCGTAGGTGCGTCCGCTGCTCTTCATGCCGGCGAGATTCTGCGCGAGCGCGCGCGCGGCGGCCGGGTTGTGCGCGACGTCGAGGATCACCGCGGGCACTCCCGGCAGCACCTGGAAGCGGGCCGGATTCTCGGCGGTCAGCAGACCCGTGCGTAGGTCCGCGGCGCTCACCGGGAGCTTGTCGCGCATCGTATCGAGCGCCGCCAGCACCGCGGCTGCGTTGCCGATCTGGAATGCACCGCGCAGCGCCGGGTGCGGCAGCCCGTGGCGCTCCAAGCCAGGGCCGCGGTAGCGCCATTGCCGCAGCTCGACCGTGTAACCGAAATCCCTCCCGCTCAGCAGAAGCGCCGCGCCGACGCTCGCGGCATGATCCAACACGGTCGAAGGCGGCTGCGGGTCGGCGCAGATCGCGGGTTTCCCGGGGCGAAAGATCCCCGCTTTCTCGAATCCGATCGCCTCGCGCGTGTCGCCGAGGTAATCCATGTGGTCCAGATCGACGCTCATCAAGAGGGCACAGTCGGCGTCGAACGCGTTCACCGCGTCGAGCCGGCCTCCGAGGCCGACTTCGAGGATCGCGACCTCGACGCGCTCGCGGGCGAAAAGCCACATCGCGGCGAGCGTGCTGAACTCGAAATAGGTGAGCGGAGTGTCGCCGCGAGCCGCGTCGACGGCAGCCAGCGCGGCGACCAGCGCTGCGTCCGAGGCTTGCGTGCGCGCGACTTTGACGCGCTCGTTGTAGCGCAGGATATGCGGCGAGGTGTAGGTACCGACCTTATAACCCGCCTCGTGCAGGATGGCTTCGAGCATCGCGCACGCCGAGCCTTTGCCGTTCGTGCCGCCGACGGTGAAGATCGGGAAAGCGGGTGCGAGCCCGAGCACGTCGCGCACTCGCGCCACGCGATCGAGTCCCATCTCGATCGCGCGCGGATGCACGCGCTCGATGTGCGCGAGCCAGTCCTGCAGCGGTGCGGTGGGGAGCGGCACGGGGGCTGGTGAAGCGTGAGGGGTGAGGCGTGAGGCGTAGCGCGCCCCGCGCGCCGCTCAGACGCTGGCCGGGACTTTCAGCAGCAGCGCGAGCAGGTGCGCGAGCTTGTCGGGCATCTGGCGGCGGTCGACGATCATGTCGATCGCGCCGTGCTGGAGCAGGAACTCGGAGCGCTGAAAGCCTTCGGGCAGGGTTTCGCGCACCGTCTGCTCGATGACGCGAGGCCCCGCGAAGCCGATGAGCGCGCCCGGCTCGGCGATCACGATATCGCCGATCATCGCGAAGCTCGCCGATACGCCGCCCATCGTGGGATCGGTGAGTATCGAGATGAAAGGCAGGCGCTCGCGCGCAAGCCTGGTGAGCGCCGCGCAGGTCTTCGCCATCTGCATGAGCGAGAGCACGCCTTCCTGCATGCGCGCCCCGCCGGTGGCGGTGATGCAGATGAAAGGCAGGCGCTGCTCGAGGCACACCTGCACGCCTCGCACGAAACGCTCGCCGACGACCGAGCCCATCGAGCCGCCGAGAAAGCCGAACTCGAACG
>JAQGNC010000584.1 GCA_028292065.1 Betaproteobacteria bacterium | reverse complement strand
CGCCCGTCCGCTTCGTCGCCTCGCCGAACGTCGACGAGCGACCCGAGGACGCCGCGATCGAGCTCCTGGTCATACACGCGATCAGCCTGCCGCCGGGGGAATTCGGCGGATCGGGCATCGAAGCGCTGTTCCTCAACCGGCTCGATCCCGGCGCCCATCCGTATTACGCCGCCATTGCGCAGCTCAGGGTGTCAGCCCACTTTCTCATCCGGCGCGACGGCGCGCTGCTGCAGTTCGTCCCGTGCGCGCAGCGGGCGTGGCACGCCGGTGAGTCGAGCTGGCGAGGCCGCCCGCGCTGCAATGATTTCTCGATCGGCGTCGAGCTCGAAGGCGCTGACGAAGTCCCCTTCGAGGCGGCCCAGTACGATACCCTCGGGGCCCTCACGACGGCCCTGGCGGCCGTCTATCCCCTGGTCGACGCGGTGGGCCACAGCGACATCGCGCCGGGCCGCAAAACCGATCCCGGCCCGTTTTTCGAGTGGCGGCGCTTCCACGCCGCGTCGACCGCAAAATTTTCCCCGCGCTGAGCCTCGAGCCATCCCGTTTTTACCGGTTTTTCGGGCGTAGCCGCGAGTGTCAAAAAATGTTCATCAAACGCTTGCGTTTGAAAAATCCCGCTACTAGAATTTGTTGAAAACACGGGTCGAACCACAACATCTAGTGGTTCGGGCCGTGGGAGGAAGCCGGGTTTAACCGGTTAGGCCAAAGCCCAAACAATCAAGGAGTTAAGCATGCAACTCGCCACTGAGACGGTCGCGCCCATTCCGACCGCGGATTTTACCGCTCCTGAAACGGCCTCCGCCCCCGATCAGCAGTACGCCGAATACAAGATCATCCGCCGCAACGGCGCCGTCGTCGGCTTCGAGCCGTCCAAGATCCTGATCGCCGTGACCAAAGCGTTCCTCGCGGTCAACGGCGGCACCGGTGCCGCTTCGGCGCGAGTGCGCGAGCAGGTCTCGCGCATGACCGACGCCGTGGTGACCGCGCTGGTGCGGCGCCAGCCTTCGGGCGGAACGTTCCACATCGAAGACATCCAGGACCAGGTCGAGCTCGCCCTGATGCGCGCCGGCGAGCACAACGTCGCACGCGCCTACGTGCTCTACCGCGAAGAGCGCTCGCGCGAGCGCGCCAAGCAGCGCCAGGCGCAGCAGGTCGCCGCCCATACGGCAGCGCCGGTCGTCGTCAACGTCACCGAGAACGGCGTCAGCAAGCCGCTCGACATCGCGCGGGTGACCGCGCTGGTGCAGGAGGCGTGCGAAGGCCTCGGCCGCGACGTGAGCGCGCAGCCGATCCTCGAGGCGATGCAGCGCGACCTGTACGAAGGCGTGCCGATGGAGGAAGTGCGCAAGTCGATCATCATGGCCGCGCGCGCCCTGCTCGAGCAGGACCCCGGCTACAGCTACGTGACCGCGCGGCTCCTGATGAATTCGCTGCGCCTCGAGACCCTGGGCGAAGAAGTCACCCAGGCGGAGATGAACGCGCGCTACGCGAAATACCTGCCTGAATTCATCAAGACCGGCATCGCAGCCGAGCTCCTCGACGAGCGCCTCGGCGACTACGACCTCACGTGCCTCGGCGCCGCGCTCGACGCGAACCGCGACCTGAAATTCACCTACCTCGGCCTGCAGATCCTCTACGACCGCTATTTCCTGCACGTGAGCGGGCGCCGCATCGAGCTGCCGCAGGTCTTCTACATGCGCGTGGCGATGGGCCTCGCGCTGAACGAGCCGAAAGCGCAGCGTGAAGCGCGCGCGATCGAGTTCTACAACGTGCTGTCGAGCTTCGATTTCATGAGCTCGACCCCGACGCTCTTCAACTCCGGCACGCGGCGCTCGCAGCTCGCGAGCTGCTACCTCACGACGGTCTCCGACAACCTCGAAGGCATTTACGAGGCGATCAAGGAAAACGCGATGCTGCAGAAGTACGCCGGCGGCATCGGCAACGACTGGACCCCGGTGCGCGCGCTCGGTGCCTACATCAAGGGCACCAACGGCAAGTCGCAGGGCGTGGTCCCGTTCCTCAAGGTGGTGAACGACACCGCGGTCGCGGTGAACCAGGGCGGCAAGCGCAAAGGCGCGGTGTGCTCGTATCTCGAGACGTGGCACATGGACGTCGAAGAGTTCCTCGAGCTGCGCAAGAACACCGGCGACGACCGCCGCCGCACCCACGACATGAACACGGCGAACTGGGTGCCGGATCTCTTCATGAAGCGTGTGATGGAGAACCAGGACTGGACGCTGTTCTCGCCCTCCGACGTTCCCGACCTGCACGAAAAAACCGGCAAGGCTTTCGAGAAAGCGTATGTCGCATACGAAGCGAAAGCCGCGGCCGGCGAGCTGAAGCTCTTCAAGAAAATCCCCGCCGTCCAGCTCTGGCGCAAGATGCTCTCGATGCTGTTCGAGACGGGCCACCCCTGGATCACGTTCAAGGACCCGTGCAACCTGAGAAGCCCGCAGAGCCACGTCGGCGTGGTGCACAGCTCGAACCTCTGCACCGAAATCACCCTCAACACCGGTCCCGACGAGATCGCGGTCTGCAACCTGGGGTCGGTCAACATGCCCGCGCACCTCGACCTCGCGACCGGCCGCATGGACATGGCCAAGCTGAAGCGCACGATCGGCACCGCGATGCGCATGCTCGACAACGTGATCGACCTGAACTACTACTCGGTCGCCAAAGCCAAGAACTCGAACTTCAAGCACCGCCCGGTGGGGCTCGGCATCATGGGCTTCCAGGATTGCCTGCACCAGCTGCGCATGCCGTATGCGTCGCCGGCCGCGGTCGAGTTCGCCGATCGCTCGATGGAGCAGATCGCCTACACCGCGTACTGGGCGTCGACCGACTTAGCCGAGGAGCGCGGCGCGTACTCGACTTTCAAGGGTTCGCTGTGGGACCGCGGGATCCTGCCTTTCGACACCGTCAAGCTGCTCCAGGACGAGCGCGGCGGCTACGTCGAGTGCGACATGTCGGCGACCCTCGACTGGGACGCGCTGCGCAACCGCATCAAGCAGGTCGGCATGCGCAACTCGAACTGCGTCGCGATCGCACCGACGGCGACCATCGCCAACATCACCGGCCTCTCGCAGTGCATCGAGCCCACGTACCAGAACCTGTACGTGAAGTCGAACCTCTCGGGTGAGTTCACCGTCGTCAACGAGTTCCTCGTGCGCGACCTCAAAAAGCTCAACCTGTGGGACGAGGTCATGATCGCGGACCTGAAGTATTTCGACGGCTCGCTGTCGAAGATCGACCGCATCCCGCCCGACATCCGCACTCTTTACGCGACGGCTTTCGAGATGGAGCCGCAGTGGCTGGTCGAGTGCGCGGCACGTCGCCAGAAGTGGGTCGACCAGTCGCAGTCGCTCAACATCTATATGGCCGGCGCTTCGGGCAAGAAGCTCGACGACACCTACAAGCTCGCGTGGCTGCGCGGACTGAAAACGACGTATTACCTGCGCACGCTGGGCGCGACCTCGGCCGAGAAATCGACCGGGCGGGCAGGCCAGCTCAACGCGGTCGGGACCGACGGCGGTGTGACCGGCGGCAACGCCAGCGCCGAGCCGAAGTTCTGCGCGATCGACGAGCCCGACTGCGAAGCGTGTCAATGATGTCCGGCCGAAAGTAAAGACCTACTTTCGGCCGCGTTGAAAGTTAGCACCCGATGCTTGAGGCGGCTCGGCGCCTCGGGTGCAGAAAAAACAACTAAACCGCGTGGCTGTGTCAGCGGTACCAGGAGAAGAATGATGCTGCAGTTCGAAGAAAAATCTTCGGGAGGAATGGGCGCCGCGCCGGGCCTGCAGGCGGGCGCGCCGCTGTTCGCGGGCGCTGCCTCGATCTCGACCTCGGCCCCGACGCCGGTCCCGGCGCCGGCCGAGGAGGACGCGGCCAGCCGCCGCGTGAACGTCGCCGACAAGCGGATCATCAACGGCCAGACCGACGTCAACCAGCTCGTGCCGTTCAAGTACAAGTGGGCGTGGGAGAAATACCTTTCCGCGTGCGCGAACCACTGGATGCCGCAGGAAATCCAGATGAGCCGCGACATCGAGCTGTGGAAGAACCCGAACGGGCTCACCGACGACGAGCGCCGGCTGGTCAAGCGCAACCTCGGCTTCTTCGTGACGGCCGATTCGCTCGCCGCCAACAACATCGTGCTCGGCACCTACCGCCACATCACGGCGCCCGAATGCCGCCAGTACCTGCTGCGCCAGGCTTTCGAGGAGGCGATCCACACGCACGCCTACCAGTACATCGTCGAGAGCCTACAGCTCGACGAGGGCGAAGTGTTCAACGCGTATCACGAGATCCCCTCGATCCGCGACAAGGACGAGTTCCTGATCCCGTTCATCGACACGCTCACCGACCCGGCTTTCAAAACCGGCACGCTCGAAAACGACCAGGCGCTGCTGAAAAGCCTGATCGTCTTCGCGTGCGTGATGGAAGGGCTCTTCTTCTACGTCGGCTTCACGCAGATCCTCGCGCTCGGCCGCCAGAACAAGATGACGGGCGCCGCGGAGCAGTATCAGTACATCCTGAGCGACGAGTCGATGCACTGCAATTTCGGCATCGATCTCATCAACACGATCAAGATGGAGAACCCGCGCCTGTGGACGCCGGAGTTCCGCGAGGAGATCCGCGTCATCATGAGCCGCGCGGTCGAGCTCGAATACCGCTACGCCGAAGACACGATGCCGCGCGGGGTGCTCGGGATGAACGCCGCGATGTTCAAGGAATACCTGCGTTTCATCGCCAACCGGCGCTGCCAGCAGATCGGGTTGGACGTGATGTACGAAGGGGCCACGAACCCGTTCCCGTGGATGGCCGAAATGATCGACCTGAAGAAAGAGAAAAACTTCTTCGAGACCCGCGTCACGGAATATCAGACCGGCGGCGCGTTGAGCTGGGATTGACCCGAAACGGAGGCAGCCCTTGGCATACAGTCTCAAGTACCGGCGTTACCGCAGCCGCAGACCGAGCGCGCACAGCGTCACCGAGCTGCGCGCGGAATGCAATTACACGCTCTGGCTGCGCTTCGACGACGGGCTCGAAGGTCATGTCTACCTCGGGGACCTCATCACGACGCAGACTTTCGGGATGCTGTCGGACGAGGAGAAGTTCAGGCGGGCGGCCATCGATCCGATCTCGAACGCGGTGACGTGGGAAGGTGATATCACGCTGGACCCGGACGCGTTGTACCGGGACGTCGCGAGCAAGGCTTACGCGGCGTTGCACTAACCGCCGGGTAACCGGCACAGGAGGCACGCATGGCGAAGAAAACGACGGTCCGAAAAGCGGCCAAGAAAAGCAAGAGCGGAAAATCAGGAAACGGCGGCGTAAAGAAGAAAGCGACCAGGAAGGTCGCAGCCGGCCAGGCAGCCAGGAAAAAGAAGCTGACAGGACCTGCGGCGAAGACCGCGGGCAGGAAGTCGGCCGGGGGAACGACGGCTCGGAAGGCGTCGAAGAAGCGCAAGACGGCTCGAAAAGCGTCGAGCACCAAAAAACAGACGGCTCGAAAAGCGTCGAGCAACGGAAAAGAGACGGCTGGAAAAGCGTCCAGCGAGAAGAAGGCGGCTAAAAAAGCGCCGAATACAGCGCCAGCACGAAACGCGGCCAAAAAAAAGCCGACTGAGAAGTCGGCTAAGAAAAAAGCAGCCAAGAAAAAGCCCGTTGCCCCGAGCGGCCCTTCCGCGCTTCCAGCTCAAGCGGCCCAACCTGCCGCAGAGCCTTCTGCACCGGAAGCACCACGACCCGTGACGATCCCTGGCGCATGGCCGTTTCCCATGGGGATCCGGCCTTAACTTCCGCCATGCTTGCGGTCGGGAGCCTTACTTCCCGGCCGCTCGCGTGGGTTTTCACGAGCGGACAACAGGCCGCCAAAGATACAGAAACTCGGGGTGCTCGGCAAGACACGCCGCATGCTGCGACGCAGCAGAAGAATTCAATCTGTTATAAATCAACAGGTTAAGTAGATCTCTTGTGCCGATCGGCACAACGACCCCTATTTTCGGTCCCGGCCGGTCATGGCGTCTGCGCGAGCTGCGGAGCTGCATGCGACGGTCTGCGCGTGATGAAGAGAGCGCGAAGTATTTCGCGTTCGCGCATTCGCAAGTACGAGCATGTGCACGTACTCGAAACCGGTTCGCACATTACACGATCGATCTTGCGCAACCGTCTGGTGCGTGAAGGATCTCGCAATCGACACGCGATTCGCTGCGCATCGCGCGGTTCAATGGCGCTGCGCGATCTCGCGCGTCGACACTGACGCGCGCCAGAGTTCGCCGAACGCGTTCAGCGCGTCATCGACGTCGCGCTCACCGATATGGCGATGCGTGACGAACCGCAGCGCGTAACGCTCGCACGGGTTGACGCGAACGCCCGCAGCTTCGAGCGCGTCCGACCACTGTGCTGCCGTGCGGCCTGTTCGCGGAAGCTCGAGCTTCACGATGTTGGTTTCCACCTCGGCCGGATCGACCAGTTGCGGATCGATGGCCGCTAAGCCGAGCGCCAGTCGCTTCGCTGTCGCGTGATCGTCCCGCAGCCGTGCGACCATCGTGTCCAGCGCGACGATGCCGGCAGCCGCGAGCGGCCCCGACTGGCGCATGTTGCCGCCGACCATCCTGCGCAATGCGCGGGCGCGATCGATGAAAGCGGCGCTGCCGCACAACAGCGACCCTACGGGCGCCGACAGTCCTTTCGACACGCAAAAGCAGATCGAGTCGGTGTGCGCGGCGAGCGCTCGCGCATCGGTGCCGAGCGCCACCGCCGCGTTGAAAATGCGCGCGCCGTCGGTGTGCACCGGAATCCCGAGTGCGTTCGCGGTGCGGTAGACCGCTGCCATGTGGGTGAGCGGAAGGACTGCGCCGCCGGCGCGATTGTGGCTCGTCTCCATCGCGACGAGCGCGGTGCCGAAGCCGTCGCGCCCCGGTTTGCGAATCGCCTCGGTGAGCTGATCGAGGTCCATGGCGCCGCGCTGTCCCGGTATGCCTTTGTAGAACGCGCCCGCGACGGCGGTGATGCCGCCGAGCTCTGAATTGAGAATGTGAGCGCCGGCGTCCAGCAGCACCTCGCCGCCGCGCGGCGTGTGAGCGAGCACCGCGACGAGGTTGGTCATCGTGCCGCTCGGCATGAATGCAGCGGCTTCCTTTCCCATGCGCTCCGCCGCGAGAGCCTCGAGCGCGCGCACTGTGTCGTCGCCATCGCGCGAATCGTCGCCGAAGCTCGCCTCCCGCATCGCGTCCTGCATGGCCTCGGTCGGCCGCGTCACGGTATCGCTGCGCAAATCGATCATTCGGTCTTTCAGGTGCATTCGGGGTGGCCTTCCGGCGGCACAGGGGAGGGATCGAAGCCGAAGCGCGCCGGAACTTCGTGCGAGCGCACCGACCCGACCCGCATCGTCCCGCCAAGGTAGCCGATCGCGAGCGGCGCGTCCTCGCCTCGCTGCACCCGCGCCATCAAGTCGTCGAGCTCCGCGTCCCCGAGTCGGCGGCTGCGGTCGTCGGTGAAAGCCGGCACCACCCGATCGAGGTCGCGGTCGTGCACCACGCCGACGCCAACCGCGGTGTCGAGGAGCAGCGTGCCGTCTTCATCGAGCCACGCGCCCGCGATCGAGGCCGGTCGCGCGCCGGTGTGCGACTCGAGCTCGAGCGGCGCGCCCGCGTCGTTGACTGCGCGATAGACAGTCGGCGTGTAACCCAGCTCCACGAAGACGCGCTGCGGTCCATTCTGAAAAAACCAGCGGCCGTCGCCGTCCCGCTCGTAATTGCGGCCGATGAATGCGGAAATCGTCGGGTTGGAGACGACCTCGCCCTTGATCAGCCATTCGCCGCGCCGATTGAGCGCGAGCCAGCCGTAAACGGCAGGGACGTTCGGCCACTTGGCCATCCCGCGCAGAACGAGGTCGTCCATTTAGTGAAGGGTGAAGGTGTGAAGGGTGAAGGGCGGGCTAAAGCCGAAGCGTCGCGGGCGAGCGGCGGGTGCAGTGGCGCAAACATAGCACGAAGCCGGCGTTACACGCGGCCCTTCACCCTTCACCTTTCACCCTTCACCTTTCACCCTTCACCTTTCACCCTTCACCCTTCACCCTTCACCCTTCACCCTTCACCCTTCACCCTTCACCCTTCACCCTTCACGTCTCACACCTCACCCTTCACCCAGTACAACTCACTCCTCCACCTGCACCGTCTTGCTGTGCAGCGCGGCGAGATCTTTCTGCACGTTCGGCGGGACGGGCTCGTAGTGCGAAAGCTCGATCGAGAACGAGCCCTGGCCTGCGGTCACCGATTTCAACCGCGCCTGGTAATTGTTGAGCTCGGCGAGCGGGACTTGCGCCTTGATCGCGACGCTGCCCGGCGCCGCCG
>JAQGNC010000542.1 GCA_028292065.1 Betaproteobacteria bacterium | reverse complement strand
CGCTTAACGAGCAAAGCTTTAAACCACGAAGGACACGAAGGGGCACGAAGGAACGCTTAGTGTTTATCGTAGCAGCGCGCCGTCGATACGCCTCGGCGCCCGACTCGCGCATCGCCTCGATCTCTTCGGCGCTGTATCCGACCGCCGCGAGCACTTCGTCGGTGTGCTGTCCGAGCGTCGCCGGCGGACGCTCGATCGACGCGCCGTCGTGCGCGAACTTGAATGCGGTGAGCGGAACGGTCACCGGCTTGCCGACGCCTGGAACGTTTTCGTGACGGTGCAGCACGCGGCGATACTCGAGCTGCGGATCGTGGAGCGCTTCGCGCAGCTCACGCACGCGGGTCGCGGGCACGTGCCGCGCCTGGAAATAATCCTCCCACTCCTGCGCGGTCTTTTCCTTCAGCTTCCCCGCGATCGTCGCCTGCTTCTCGTCGTAGCGCGTATAGCGCTCCTCGAAACCGTTGCGCGCGGCTTCGGCAGGCTCGTCGATCGCGTCATAGAAGCGCTTGTGCTGGCGCGGGTTCGACGCCGCGAGCTGCACCAGGCCGTCGCTCGCCTGCTGCATCGAGGACTCGGCGAAACGCATCCGGTTGCCTGCGCGCCTGGTTGCGTGCCCGTTGTTGAAGTAGTCGACGACGTGCGACGCCTGCAGGATCAGCGCGACGTCGAGCATCGCCATGTCGATGTACTGGCCGCGCCCGGTGCGCAGCGTCTGGTAGAGCGCCGCGGCGATCGCGAAAGCGCCGGTCGTCCCCGTCGCGTAATCGATCACCGGGGCGCCGACCTTGATCGGGCCGCTCGCCTCGGTTCCCGTCGTCGCGGTGATGCCTGAAGTCGCCTGGATCGCGTGGTCGTACGCGGTCTGATTGCCGCGAGGGCCGTCCTGGCCGAAAGCGGTCATCGACGCATAGACGAGCTTAGGGTTCGACTTCGAGAGGTCTTCGTAGCCCAGGCCGAGCGCCTTGAACGCGCCGGGCCGATAGTTCTCGACGAACACGTCGGCCCAGTCTTTAGCCAGGCGCTTCAGCGCGTCGCGTCCGGCTGCGGTCTTCAGATCGAGCGCGATCGAGCGCTTGTTCGAGCCCTGCGTGAGAAAGCTCGTACCCATCCCGGCTTTGTTCAGCGCGTGGTCCGCGCCCGATTGCCGGCTCTGGTCGGGCTCGTTCGGGTCTTCGACCTTGATCACGTCGGCGCCGAGCACCGCGAGCTGATACGCCGCGAACGGCCCCGCCAGCACGTGGGTGCAGTCCAGTATTTTCACGCCTTCGAAAGGTCGCATCTCGATTCCTCACGTGTTGGCCACACCGCCGATTATAGGAGCGTGCGGCGCGCGACCGGCCGCGTCGAAAAGATTGCGATCGCGAGAGTGCGGGCGCATGCTTCAAATCAGCAGCATCGACTCGCATGGACACGAAGCGGCGCTAAGGAGAGCAAAGCTTTTAACGCGAAGGACGCAAAGGACGCGAAGGAATTGCGCACTCCAGGGAGGGCAAGATCATGGCGAGGAAAACCGCGGTAAAGAAAGCCGGAAAGAAAAAAACACCGAAGGCCGCCGGCGGTCACAAGACGCAGGCGAAAAAACCGGTCGGCAGGAAAGCGCCGGCAGGCTCGGGCGGCCGCGCACGCAAACAGACGGTGAAGGCGCGCAAGGCGGGCGCAGCATCGGGAGCCGCGGCGCCGGTGACGTCTCCCGACTTCGGCCGCGACGATCCCGCGATAGCCGACTGACGCGTCGGCGCTTCACGGCTTCTTCGGCGTTTCGGCGCAGTCGACGCTCTACCGATACCGAAGACGTCATCCTGGCGAAGGCCAGGATCCATTTTGAGCTCGATTGCACAGCGTCACGTTCGAATAAACCCACGTCAACATGGATTCCGGCCTGCGCCGGAATGACGAGTCCTCGGTGCGGCTCGCGGGCCGCGGTCGCCCCGTCATCGGAGCCTTCACCTCGTGCGCCGGAATGACGAGTCGTCGGTGGGCTCGCGCGATGTCGGTGCTCGCTGAGCCGCTTTGAACCGGCGCTGACGCGCGGCACTCAGAACTTTTCCACCCACGGCCGCAGCTCGATCTCCGAAGTCCACGCGCTGCGCGGCTGCCTCAGCACGTGCAGGTAGTTGACCGCGATCGCGTCGGGATCGAGCAGCGCGTCGGGCAGGTTCGAGGGCGCGCTGCGCCCCGCCTGCGCGATGCCGCCGTCGATGACGAAGTGCGCCACGTGTATGCCTTGCGGCGAGAGCTCGCGCGCGAGGCTTTGCGCAAGGCCCCTCAGCGCGAACTTCCCCATCGCGAAAGGCGCCGACTGGGCATAACCTTTGACGCTCGCGGACGCGCCGGTGAACAGGATCGCGCCGCTCTTCCTGGACAGCATCCGCTGCGCCGCCTGCTGCGCGACCAGAAAACCGCCGTATGCGGTGACCGCGAGCGCGTGCTCGACCTGCGCAGGATCGAGGTCGACCACACGACCTCGCACCCTGCCGCTCGCGTTGTACACGACGGCCTCGGGCTCGC
>JAQGNC010000202.1 GCA_028292065.1 Betaproteobacteria bacterium | reverse complement strand
GTTTTTTCCTTTGCGTCCTTCGATTTCCGGCTTTGCTGCAGGGTCAGTGCGCTTTGGTCAGCAGCCGCATTCCGCGGTCCAGCCCTTCGAGCGTCAGCGGGAACATCCGCTCCCCCATGAGCTCGCGCGTGATGCGGATCGACTCGTGGTAATCCCACACCGCTTCGGGCTGCGGGTTGAGCCAGATCGTCTGGTGGTATACGGAGAGCAGGCGCTGCAGCCATAGCGCGCCCGCCTCTTCGTTGGTGTGCTCGACGCTGCCGCCGGGATAGGTGATCTCGTACGGGCTCATCGTCGCATCCCCCACGACGATCACCTTGTAGTCGTGCGGATAGGTGTGCAGCACGTCCCACGTCGACATGCGCTCGGCCGAGCGCCGGCGGTTGTCCTTCCACACGCGCTCGTACAGGAAATTGTGGAAGTAGAAATACTCGAGGTGCTTGAACTCGAGGCGCGCCGCCGAGAAAAGCTGCTCGCAGACTCGGATGTGGTCGTCCATAGAGCCGCCGACGTCGAGGAAGAGCAGGACTTTCACCGCGTTGTGGCGCTCGGGGACCATCTTCAGATCGAGCCAGCCGGCGTTCTTCGCCGTCGAGCGCACCGTGTCTTCGAGATCGAGCTCCTCGGGTGCGCCGACCCGCGCGAACTTGCGCAGCCGGCGTAGCGCGACCTTGATGTTGCGAGTCCCGATTTCGACGCTGTCGTCGAGGTTCCTGAACTCGCGCCGGTCCCAGACCTTGAGCGCGGTCCTGTGGCGCGATTCGGCTTGGCCGATCCGCACGCCTTCGGGGTTGTAACCGTACGCGCCGAAAGGGCTCGTGCCGCCGGTGCCTATCCATTTGCTGCCGCCCTGGTGCCGCCCTTTCTGCTCCTCGAGGCGCTTCTTCAGCGTCTCCATGAGCTTCTCCCACCCGCCGAGCGACTCGACGAGCTTCTTCTCTTCCTCGGTCAGGTTCTTCTCGGCGAGCTTGCGCAGCCAGTCTTCCGGGATCTCGGCCGCGAGCGGATCGACTTCGATGACACCTTTGAAGTACGCCGCGAACACGCGGTCGAAGCGGTCGAAAAATTTCTCGTCCTTGACGAGGCAGGTGCGCGCGAGATGGTAGAAGTCTTCGACCCGGCCGAACGCCACCTGCTTTTCCATCGCCTCGATCAGCGTCAGGAACTCGCGGATGGACGCCGGGACTCCGCCGTCACGCAGCTTGAGGAAGAACGCTATCAACACGGCACGGTCTCGCAGTTACGAATGGTTACAAACTGATACGGATTTAAAGACGCGGCGCGGGCATCATACAGTCATCGAAACACCGCCCCCGACGGGCCACGAAGGAGATCCAGATGCGTAAAGCGAGCCTTATCCTGCTGGCAGGCGCCGCCCTCATCGCCCTGAGCGGCACCGCGGCCGCGCGCACCAATATCGACGTCGGCATCAATTTCGGTTACCCGGCGCCGGTTTACGTGGCGCCCCCGCCGCCGGTCGCCTACTACCCCGCTCCCGTATACGCGCCGGCGCCGGTCTATGTCGCACCGGCCCCGGTGTACTACGCGCCGCGGCCCTATTACGGCCCTCCGGTCATCGTTCGCGACCGTGGCTGGCACCGCGGCTGGCGCCACGATCACGGGCACCGCTGGTAATCGCCTGCTCCGCGACAAAGCGCCCTCCCGGGCGCTTTGTTTTTGCCGGTCCCGCTCGTTTCCCCGCCTGCGATTGAACCCAGCCCCACCCACCCCCCCGCCCTGCGGGGGAGGGAACCGTTTTTAAACGACCCTTCACCCTTCACCCTTCACCCTTCACCCTTCACACCCCCACTCACAACCTACGACTTCCTCCGCGACATAAACACCAGCCGCTCGAATAGATGCACGTCCTGCTCGTTCTTGATGAGCGCGCCGTGCAGCGGCGGAACGCTTTTGTGCGAGTCCTGGTTGTGCAGCGCTTCGGGCGAGATGTCCTCGGCGACGAGGAGCTTCAGCCAGTCCAGGAACTCCGAGGTCGAAGGCTTCTTCTTCAGCCCCGGCACTTCGCGCAGCTCGAAGAAGCGCTCGAGCGCCTGCCTGAGCAGCTGCTTCTTGATTCCCGGGAAATGCACGTCGACGATTCTCTGCATCGTCTCCTGGTCGGGAAACCGGATGTAGTGGAAAAAGCACCGGCGCAGGAACGCGTCGGGAAGCTCTTTTTCGTTGTTGCTCGTGATGACCACCAGCGGCCGGTGAGTCGCTTTGACGAGCTCCTGCGTCTCGTAGACGTAGAACTCCATGCGATCGAGCTCGCGCAAGAGGTCGTTCGGAAACTCGATGTCCGCCTTGTCGATCTCGTCGATGAGGAGCACCGCGGGCGTCTCCGACGCGAAAGCCTGCCACAGCATGCCTTTCACGATGTAATTGCGGATGTCGTGCACGCGTGCGTCGCCGAGCTGGGAATCGCGCAGCCGCGACACCGCGTCGTATTCGTACAGCCCGTGCTGCGCCTTGGTCGTCGACTTCACGTGCCACTCGTACAGCGGCCTCTTCAGCGCTTTGGCGACTTCGATTGCGAGCAGCGTCTTGCCCGTGCCGGGCTCGCCCTTGATGAGCAGCGGGCGCTCGAGCGTGATCGCCGCGTTGACGGCCATCATCAGGTCCTCGGTCGCGACGTAATTCTCGGTGCCTTCGAAACGCATGATCGATCCCGGCGTGAAAACGTTAAATTATAGCGGCCGCGAGAGGCGCTTACCGCCGCATGGCGAGGCGCTTCTCGATCTCCGCGAGCTTGGGGCGTATCTGCGAGCCGACGAAGATCTGCGGCTCGGAAGGCGGTGTGTAACCTTTATCGCGCTCCCACTGCTCGATCTTCGCGCGGGCGTCGGCGAAAGCGCCTTCGATCGAAACCGTTTGAGTCAGCGCCTCTGCGAAGAGCGCCTGCGCGAGATACGTCGCTTCCGAGCCGTACCCGCAGCCGAACGACGACCGGTCCGCGCGCGCCGCGGTGATGACGAGGGTGCGCTCGTCCTTGATCGCATCGATGAAGCCGCCCGAGAAACACGCGGAGATCACGACGACTTTCCAGCGCGCGCCTGAGTCGTCGAGGGCCGCCTTGAGCCGCTGGGGCGTGATTTGGGTAAAACGAAAAGGCCTGAAATCGACCGCGAGCTCGTGCTGCTCGGAGCCGTGCGACGAGACGTAGAGCAGCAGCACGTCCTCGTTCCTGTCCATGACGCCGCCGACGTGCCGCAGCGATTCGCGAAGGCTGGTGAGGCTCGCGATCGGGTGCTCTTCGAGCGTCTTGACGTTGTTGATCAGCGTTACGGTGCGGCCCGCGGCGTCCAAGCGCTTGCCGAGCATCGCCGTGATCATCTTCACTTCCTTCAT
>JAQGNC010000478.1 GCA_028292065.1 Betaproteobacteria bacterium | reverse complement strand
GCAGGCGATCCGCAACTTCAAGTTCCGCGGCTCGTCGGGCAAGGTCAACCTCGCGCTCTCCGAGCTTCCGAATTTCACGTGCCTGCCGGGCGCGGGTCCGCACCTCAGAGGGGCGATCTCGATCAGCCCCAGCATCGATTATCTCGAGC
This sequence comes from Betaproteobacteria bacterium, assembly GCA_028292065.1. GTDB lineage: Bacteria > Pseudomonadota > Gammaproteobacteria > Burkholderiales > SG8-41 > JAQGMV01. The sequence continues at coordinate 3,980 of JAQGNC010000478.1, read as the reverse complement.
GCGCGTACGACGATGCCAAGTACGGCGAAGTCTCCCGGCGCCCGTATATGGACATCGTGATTCCTTCGATGATCGACCCTTCGATGGCGCCGCCCGGCAAGCACGTGATGTCGATCTTCGTGCAGTACGTCCCGTATAAAGTGAACGGCGGCTGGACCGACGCCAGGCGCGAAGCGTTCGGCGACACGGTGATCGACACCCTCGCGCAGTACGCGCCGAACATCAAATCCGCCATTCTTCATCGCCAGGTGATCACGCCTCACGATATCGAGCGCATCGTCGGCATCAGCGAAGGCAACATCTTTCACGGCGAGCTCGCGCTCGAGCAGATGTTTTTCCTGCGGCCGGTGCCCGGCTGGGCGCAGTACGCGACGCCGGTCGACGGCCTCTACCAATGCGGCTCCGGAACGCACCCTGGAGGCGGCGTGATGGGTGCGTCGGGGCGCAACGCAGCGATGGCGATCCTCAAGGCCGCGCGATGAAAGCGCTCGTCATCGACAGCGGCATCGATGCGCTCGTCGTCGCACATACCCTCGCACGCGCAGGCCACGAGGTCACGGTGCTCGGCGGCAAGCGCGAGAGCGAGGCTCTGCACCCGGGATGGATACCGCGTCACGTGATCTCCCATCTCGACCTCGAGCGTCACGGGTTGGCGGTCCAGTGGCCGGACCCGTGGGTGTGCGCGCCGCTGCCGGACGGCGGACGCCTCGCGCTGTGGCGCGACGTTGCACGCTCGGCAGACGAGATCGGCAAGTCGAGCGCACGCGACGCCGAGCAATGGCCGAAATTCTGCGAGCGCATGCACGCGATCGCCCGCGTGCTCGAAGACCTTTACAGCGAAGCGCCCCCGGACCCGCTCACGCATACGGCGGGCGGGCTGATCGAGCTCGCGAAAGACGCGTTAAGCCTGCGCAAGCTCGGCCGGCAGTGGATGGACGATTTCCTGCGCCTGCTGCCGATGTCGATCGCCGATCTCCTCGATGCGTGGTTCGAAAGCGACACGCTTAAAGCCGTGCTCGGCGCACAAGGCGTGATGCACCTGCCGCTGGGTCCGCGCTCGGGCGGCACCGCTTTCAACTTCCTGCACCATCATGTCGGCAGCCCCGCCGGCGTTTTCCGGCAGCCGGTGTCGAACGTTCATCAGGTGCTGAGCGGACTCTCGGGCATTCAGCGCATCGAGCACGAAGTCGCTCGCATCGACGTGCGCGACGGCGTGCGCGGTGTGGTGCTCGACAACGGCGAGGCGCTCGATGCGCCGCTCATCGTCTCGGCCGCCGATCCGCGGCACACTCTGCTCGAGCTGTGCGATCCCGGATGCCTCGACCCCGAGCTCGTGCGCGCGCTGCGCAACATCCGCAGCCGCGGAGTCGCGGCGCAGATCACGCTGACGCTCGCTCGCGATCCCGGCTTCACCGTTCTCGCGCTTGGCGCTTCGCTCGATCGTCTCGAGCGGGCGTACGACGATTCGAAGTACGGACGCCTGTTGGGCGATCCTTACGTCGAAGCACGTCATGAAGGCGAAACGGCCGGCGCGCATCGCGTTCGCGTGCACATGCAGTACATGCCGTACGCGCTGCGTGACGGGACGTGGGACGACGCGCGCCGCGATGAAGTAGCGAAGCTCGCGATCGCGAAGATCGATCGCGCGGCACCCGGTTTTGCGGCCACGGTGCTCACGCAGTCGGTGCTGACCCCGCCCGACCTCGAGCATCGTTACGGCTACGCGCAAGGCCAGCCGTACCACGCGCAGATCGCGCTCGACCAGATGCTGTGGATGCGCCCGGTGCCGCAGCTGGCGCGGTATCGCACGCCGATCGCGGGGCTCTATCTCTGCGGTCCGGCGATGCACCCGGGAATCGCAGGCGCGACCGGGGCGAATGCGGCTTCGGTTATCCTCGGTGATCTGAAGAACAAAAAGCGTTGAAGATGTTGCCCCTCACCCCAACCCTCTCCCCGCCGCGCGGGGCGAGGGAAACAAGCCGTTAAGCCGCGTGAGCATCGCGCAATCACCGTCAGCGGTGCGGCTCACGTTAATCATGTGCGTCGCCGAAGCGCTGAGCATGACCGGCTTCGCAACGTATACGACTTTGCTGACGCAGCTCCAGCGCGAGTGGAGCCTGTCGAACTCCGAAGCGGGGCTCATCGGCGGGGTGTTCTTCGCCGGCTACATGACGGCGGTGCCGCTGCTGACGAGTCTCACCGACCGCATCGATTCGCGCCGCGTGTATCTATGCGCGTGCGTGTTCTCGTTCGTCGGCGCCGCGGGTTTCGCGCTGCTCGCCGAAGGGGTGCTGACCGCACTCCTGTTCCAGTTCCTGCTCGGCGCCGGCCTCGCGGGCACCTACATGCCGGGACTGAAGACGCTGACCGACCAGCTCGAAGGCACCGCCCAGTCGCGCGGCACCGGTTTCTATACCGCGAGCTTCGGCATCGGCTCGACGATCTCGATACTGGTGTGCGGAAAGATCGGCGCGGTGTACGGCTGGCAGTGGGCTTTCGCGTTCGGCGCGGTGGGCCCGTGCATCGCGGCGCTGCTCGTGACGCGGCTCATGCCGCGCGGGCGCACGCGACCCGCCCACGAGCCGAGCCCGCCGCTGCTCGACTTTCGTCCGGTCATCAAGAACCGCTCGACGCGCGCTTATGTCGTCGGCTACTGCGTGCACAACTACGAGCTTTTTGGCCAGCGCTCGTGGATGGTCGCGTTCCTGGTGTTCTGCGCGGCGCTGCAGCCCGCCGACGCGCCGATGATCATGAGCGCGGCGACGCTCGCGGCGTGCATCAACCTGCTCGGGCCGGTGATGAGCGTATGCGGCAACGAGCTCGCGATTCGCATGGGGCGCGAGCGCGTCATCTTCACGTTCATGACCGCCTCGGGCGTGCTCGCGTGTTTCATCGGCTATCTCGCAGCGGCGCCGTGGTGGTTCGTCGTCATCGTGATGGCGGTGCACTATGGGCTCATGCTCGGCGATTCGGCAGCGCTGACCGCGGGCGCCATCGCGTCGGCGCCACCCGACCAGCGCGGCTCGACCATGGCGGTGTACTCGTTCGTCGGTTTCACCTCGGCGTTTCTCGCGCCGCTCGTCTTCGGCGTGGTGCTCGACCTCGCCGGAGGCAACAAGAGCCCGATCGCGTGGGGCCTCGCGTTCACGAGCATTGGCATATTCGGGGTGTTCGCGCCGGTGGTGCGGTGGTGGGCGCTGCGGGAGCATGCGCAGTCGACCCTGAAACCACCGCGACCATGATTTCCTTCGTTCAATCTTGCTGCCGCGTGCTTACCTCGAAGCAGTTCGGGTTAAGGTCTGAGGCAACGCCGCGCAGACCGCATCGGCCTACGTCTCGCCTGATGCGGTATAAAACTGCGGCCACCGCTCGAGCACCGCGGCCGAGTCTTCCTTGTACACGTGGCACGAGCCGATCTGGTAAGGCTTCTTCGTGAGGGGCTTTGCCGCATTGCGCCCTTCGCGCGCGCGTCCTGTCGCCTGGTACGCCGTGGTGCCGATCGGGCCGAGGAGCTCGACCATATGGGTGCAGCCTTCGACGCCGCCGACGCGTGCGGCGATCTCGCGGCGCCAGCCGGGGCCGATCTTCAGGCCGACGAGCCGTTTGAAGTTGACCGTGATGTCGCCGCAGATCGGATACGGGCCGGCGTCGGTGTGCGCTTCGACCTCGTGCACGACGAAGTCGAGATCGATGGTCAGTCGCAGCCACATGTTGTGAACCGGCTCACCGGGTTTGCGCTTCTGTCCGCCGTCGCGGCGCGAGTGCGCGAAAGACTTGGTGTCGACGAGGTTCGCTTCGATGTCCCACAAGCCGTCTTCGCGCTCATAGCCTTTGCATTCGATCTGGCGGGTGTGGATCAGCTTGCGTGGTGCGGGAGCGGGGAGGGGCATGTGAGTCGAGTCAGTAGGTAGCGTTCAGGGAATGAAAAGCGGCTGTCATCGCGAGGAGCCGGCAAGGGCGACGCGGCGATCGCGTGGCGC
>JAQGNC010000463.1 GCA_028292065.1 Betaproteobacteria bacterium | reverse complement strand
GCGCTGACCGAAGCGGCAGCGACAAGACACAGCGCTTGGAATCGTCGCGTAGTCATTGAGGTTTACACCGGTCGTGACGCGGTCTGCGCCGCCCGGAGCGAGTGCCCCAGTCGTTGCACGCGACGTTGACGGCGTCGATGTTTACCGGCGGTCGGCGCCGTTGGCGAGCTGCTTTTCGACCAGGCGTACCTCGTTCCTGAGCAGGGTCGCGAGCTCGGTCACGCGCTTTTCGCTCATGCGGCTCGAAATCGCCGACACCGACAGCGCGGCGAAAGCGATCCCGCTCTGGTTGTGCAGCGCCTGTCCGACCGAGCGCACGCCGGCGAGGGTCGGCATCTCGCGCACCGCGTAGCCGAGCTTTTGCGCGCGCTTGACCTGCGCGAACAGGCTCGTGGGCGTGAGGCCGTATTCGGGAAGCCGCGGCGTGATGCTCGAGACGACGTGCTTTACTTCTTCTTCGGACAGCGCCGACAGGATGGCGAGGCTTCCGGTGCCGACGCCGAGCGGTCTGCGCATCCCGATCTCGAGCGTGAACGTCTTGATCGGGAACGTGCCTTCCTGGCGATCGACGCACACCGAATCGAGGCCGCTCCTCTGGGTGAGAAACACGGTGTCGCCGGTGGCATCGGCGATCCGGCCCATCGCCGGATGGCAGATCTCGCGCAGATTGAAGCGCGGCGCCGCGGTGAGCCCGAGCTCGAAGACCATCGGCCCCAGGAAATAGCGATGGGTCTCCGGGTCCTGCTGCACCATGTCTTCGACAGTGAGGCACTTGAGCATGCGGTGCACCGTAGGACGCTGCAGACCGGTTCGGCTCGCGAGGTCGAGCAGGCGCGAGCCGGTGCGGTTGTGCGCCGCGATTTCGCGCATGAGGGTCAGAGCGCGTTCTATACTTTGCGTGCCCGAGAGGCGGCCGTCTTCGTCGGTGCTGGTTTTCTTCGCCATTGTTTTCATGAAGTCCGGATCGTGAGACCTGCGCCGATTATGCCACCGCGCCGGCAGTGGCGGAAGAATGTCCCGCGTGCTATGTTGCGGCCGCTTTTTTAAACCTGTGTTTTCCGTGATTGAGTCCATATTATGACTGACTTGTCCTCGACCGCCGGCGTGACGCTGGCCTCACCGGGCGCGCGCTTCCGCGAAGCGCTTGCGCAGGAAAAACCGCTGCAGATCGCCGGCGCCATCAACGCGTACGCCGCGCGGCTCGCCGAGCGCGTGGGGTTCCGCGCGATCTATCTGTCGGGCGGCGGTGTCGCCGCCGGCTCGCTCGGCGTGCCCGACCTCGGCATCAGCACCCTCGACGACGTGCTCACCGACATCCGCCGCATCACCGACGTGTGCAGCCTGCCGCTGCTCGTCGACGTCGACACCGGCTGGGGCGGGGCCTTCAACATCGCCCGCGCGGTGAAGTCGCTCATCAAGATGGGCGCGGCCGCGATGCACATCGAAGACCAGGTCCAGCAGAAGCGCTGCGGACATCGGCCGAACAAGGAGATCGTCGGCAAGGACGAGATGGTCGATCGCATCAAGGCGGCTGCCGACGCGAAGACCGACGCGGGCTTCGTCATCATGGCGCGCACCGACGCGCTCGCGGTGGAAGGCCTGCAGGCGGCGATCGATCGCGCGTGCGCGTGTGTCGAGGCCGGCGCCGACATGATTTTCCCCGAAGCGATCACCGAGCTCGCGATGTACAAGAAGTTCGCCGACGCGGTGAAAGTGCCGATCCTCGCCAACATCACCGAGTTCGGGCAGACCCCGCTGTTCAGCACCGAAGAGCTCGCGAGCGCGAACGTGGCGATGGCGCTCTACCCGCTCTCGGCGTGGCGCGCAGCGAACGCCGCGGCGCTCAAGGTCTACCAGGCGATCCGCAAGGACGGGCACCAGAAGAACGTGGTCGATCTCATGCAGAGCCGCGACGATCTTTACGATTATCTCGACTATCACAGCTACGAGAAGAAGCTCGACGCGCTGTTTAAAAAAAGCAAGTGAACGGGTCAACGGGTGAACGAGTGAACGGGGGTTTGCAGGGGCTGTGCTGGGTGGTGTGGGTGCGATACCGTTTTGTTGGGTGGAGCGATGAGCGAGCCGTTACTCGTTCACCCGTTCACTCGTTCACCCGTTCACCGCGTGGCGCGCCTCAATGACCGGAATGTTGCTCTCCAAAGCGTTCGTCGCGCAGTTCGGCGAGCGTCTACACACGGCCGCGAGAGAAGCGGGCGCGCACGTGCGCGCCGTGCACCTGCCCGACGACCCGCGAGGTCGCCTGTCGGATGACGCGCTCGCGCAGATCGAGGTCGCGTATCTCACGCGCGACATCCGCTTCTCCGATCACTACGCCACGTTCGGCGAGATCGTCAGCGCCGCGCCGAACCTGAAATGGGTGCATTTCACCAGCACCGGCATCGATCAGCACCCGTGGCTGAAAGGGCTCATCGAGCGTGGGATCAAGCTGACGAGCTCGGCCGGCACCAACGGCGAGCCGGTCGGGCAGACCGCGATCGGCGCCATGCTGATGCTCGCGCGGCGCTTCCCGTTGTGGATCGAAGCGCAGCGGCGCCGCGCGTGGGAGCCGATGCGCGGCACCGACGTGCCTCGCGACCTCAAAGGCCAGACCGTGGTGATCGTCGGGCTCGGCACGATCGGCGCGACCGTCGCGCGCTTTTGCCAGGCGATCGGGATGACGGTGCTCGGCGTGCGGCGCAGCCCGCGCGAACCCGGCGATCCGGTCGACGAGATGCACGTGATCGCCGATTTCCCGAAGCTCATGCCTAGAGCCGACTGGGTCGTGCTCGCGTGCCCGTTGACCGCGGAGACGCGGCACCTGCTCAACGCACAGACCCTCGCGGCGCTGCCGGATGGCGCGCACGTGGTCAACGTGGCGCGAGGCGGATGCGCCGACGAGCGCGCGCTCATCCAGGCCCTTACGAGCGGCCGCCTCGGCGGCGCTTACCTCGACGTCTTCGAGAAAGAGCCGCTCGCGACCGACTCCCCGCTGTGGGACATCCCCAACGTCATCTGCAGCCCGCACAACGCTTCGGCGTCGAGCGGTAACGACGGCCGCGCGTTCGAGATATTCGCGACGAACTTCGCGCGCCTCATCGGTGACCAGCCGATGGTGAACGAGGCGTAAGGGTTTTCGCCGCAGCGAAAACCCCGGTGAACGGGTGAACGGGCGAACGGGTAGGTCCGGGCTGCCGCGGTGAGCGGGGTACAAGCCGTGCTTGCCGCGAATCCGGCCGCTCGTCCCGGCTCTTACGCGTTCACCCGTTCACCCGTTCACGGCCTTTCAACCTAAGTCCTTCAAACTGCGAGCATTCCGGAGCCGCAGTCGCTCGGCCGCGTATAATGTGGCGGCTCTTCCACAGCTTTCCCGTCGACCGCCTTTCAGCCTGCGATGCCGCTTTTCACTTTCGGCCTGAACCACCAGACCGCTCCGCTGGACGTGCGCGAGCGGGTGGTCTTCAACGCCGAAACGATACAGCAGGCGCTGCGCGATCTGGTCGATCGGCAGCGTGTGAAAGAAGCCGCGATCATCTCGACCTGCAACCGCACCGAAGTCTATTGCAGCACCGACGAGCCGCGCTCCGCGGTGAGCTGGCTCGCCGATTACCACAGCATGAAGCCGCAGCAGCTCGACTCGTACCTCTATCGCTATCCGCAGGACCAAGCGGTCAAGCACGCTTTCCGGGTGGCGAGCGGGCTCGATTCGATGGTGCTGGGCGAGCCGCAGATCCTCGGGCAGTTCAAGGAGGCCGCGCGCAGCGCCGAGGCCGCGGGCACGCTCGGGCTCGTGCTGAACAAGCTTTTCCAGCGCACTTTCACGGTCGCGAAAGCGGTGCGCAGCGAGACCGACATCGGCGCGAGCACGGTATCGATGGCTTCCGCCGCGGTGAAGCTCGCGGAGCGCATCTACCCGACGATCGCGGGACAGAACGTGCTCTTCGTCGGCGCGGGCGAGATGATCGAGCTGTGCGCGGCGCACTTCGCGGCGCAGCACCCGAAGCACATGACGTTCGCCAATCGCACCGAAGCGCGCGCCCAGCAGCTCGCCGATCGTTTCATCGGACGCGTGATCCCGCTGAACGACCTCGGCGCGCACCTCGCGCATCACGACATCGTCGTGTGCTCGACGGCCGCGCCGCTGCCGCTGATCGGCAAGGGCTTGGTCGAGAGCGCGGTCAAAGCGCGCAAGCACCGCCCGATGCTGATGTTCGACCTCGCGGTGCCCAGAGACATCGAGGCCGAAGTCGGGACGCTCGGCGACGTGTTCCTCTACACTGTCGACGATCTCGGCAAGCTCGCGCGCGAAGGCCTCGACGTGAGGCAGAACGCGGTGGCACAGGCCGAGGTCATCATCGAGAATCACGTCACCGAGTTCATGCACTGGCTCGGCAGCCGCGACGTCGTGCCTGCGATACGCTCGATGCGCGATGCTGCCGAGCGCTCGCGCCGCCACGAGCTCGAGCGCGCCCAGAGGCGGCTCGCGAAAGGCGAAGATCCGCAGCGCGTGCTCGACGAGCTGTCGCGCGCGCTCACCAATAAGCTCATGCACGCGCCCACGCACGCGCTGAATCACGCCGACGACGAAGAGCGCGAGGCGCTCGCGGCGACGCTTTCACGTTTGTATGACCTATGAAACCTAGCATTTCAGCAAAGCTGACGCAGCTCACCCATCGTCTCGACGAGCTGAACTCGCTGCTCGGGTCCGAGGACCTGACGAGCGACATGGACAACTATCGCCGGCTCACTCGCGAGCACGCCGAGATCGGACCGGTGGTCGACCTGTATCGCTCGTACTGCAGCGCGCAGGGGGATTTGCACGCCGCGCAGGAGATGGCGAACGATCCCGAAAGCCTGGAGTTTGCCGAAGCCGAGATGCGCGAGACTCGCGAGCGCCTCGATCGCATCGAGCTCGAGCTGCAGAAGCAGCTCCTGCCCAAAGACCCGAACGAAGAGCGCAACATCTTTCTCGAGATTCGCGCGGGCACCGGCGGCGAAGAGTCGGCGCTGTTCGCCGCCGATCTCTTCCGCATGTATGCGCGATTTGCCGAGCGCAACCGCTGGCAGGTCGAGGTCATCTCCCAGAGCGCGTCCGACATGGGCGGCTTTCGTGAGATCATCGCTCGACTCATCGGTACCGGCGCGTATTCGCGCCTCAAGTTCGAGTCGGGCGCGCATCGCGTACAGCGCGTCCCCGACACCGAGACGCAGGGCCGCATCCACACCTCGGCGTGCACGGTCGCGGTGTTTCCCGAGGCAGACGAAGTGCAGGACATCGTGCTCAACCCGGCAGACCTGAAGATCGACACCTACCGCGCCTCGGGCGCCGGCGGGCAGCACATCAACAAGACCGATTCGGCGGTCCGCATCACGCACGTGCCCACCGGCACGATCGTCGAATGCCAGGACGATCGCTCCCAGCACAAGAACAAGGCGCGCGCCATGGCCGTGCTCGCCGCGCGCATCAAGGACAAGCAGGTGCGCGAGCAGCAGAGCCGGATCGCGGCGACTCGCAAATCGCTCGTGGGCAGCGGCGACCGATCGGAGCGCATCCGCACCTACAACTTTCCGCAGGGCCGGGTGACCGACCACCGGATCAACCTCACTCTTTATAAAATCGCGGCAATCATGGACGGCGACCTGTACGAGCTTACCGACGCGCTCATCGCGGAACACCAGGCCGAGCTGCTCGCGCAGCTCGCCGAAGACACGGCGGCGGCATGAGCCCGATCAACCTCGGCCAGGCGCTGCAGGACGGCACCGCGCGCATCGGCGCCACCGACGCCCGCGTGCTCCTCGCGCACGTGACCGGACGCAACGCCGCGTATCTGATCGCACACCCCGAAATCGGCATGCGCCAGCAACAGGAGACCGCCTACCGCGCCCTGGTCGAGCGGCGCGAAGCCGGGGAGCCGGTCGCCTATCTCACCGGCGAGCGCGAGTTCTACGGCCGTCCTTTCAAGGTCTCGCCCGCGGTGCTGATCCCGCGGCCCGAAACCGAGCTGCTGGTCGACCTCGCGCTCGAGCGTATCGCCACCAGTACCGCGGCCCGGATACTCGACGTCGGAACCGGCAGCGGATGCGTCGCTATCGCCATTGCGAGCGAGCGCTCACATTGCAAAATTGTTGCGCTGGATCAATCATATGAAGCGCTTGCGGTCGCCCGCCGCAACGCTTTCGAGCTCAGGGTCGGAAACGTCGCATTCTTGCAAAGCAACTGGTTCGAGGCGCTGCGCGACGAGCATTTCGACGTCATCGTTTCCAATCCGCCGTACGTCGCGGCAGGCGACCCGCATCTCGAAGCGGGCGACCTCAGGTTCGAGCCGCGCTCCGCGCTCGAATCAGGGACCGACGGCCTCGACGCGATCCGCCACATCGCCGCGGAAGGCGCGAAACACCTCGCGCCGGGCGGCTGGCTCCTGGTCGAGCACGGCCACGACCAGGGCGCCGCGGTGCGCGCGCTGTTCGAAGCCGCGGGCTACGCCGACGTGTTTTCGGAGCAGGACCTGGCCGACATCGAGCGGGTCACCGGCGCCCGGTTGACGGTGCCGCAGCCGGCCCGGTAAAATATCCGACAACTTTACTCGGGTATACCGCCATGAGCATCCAGGACACCATCAAGGAACAGGTCACCAGCAACAAGGTCGTGCTGTACATGAAAGGCTCCGCCGATTTTCCGCAGTGCGGCTTTTCGGCCAATGCCTGCAACATCCTGCGCGCGTGCGGGGTCGAGGACTTCCACACGGTCAACGTGCTCGAAGATGCGGAGATTCGCCAGGGCATCAAGGAATACGCGAACTGGCCGACGATCCCCCAGCTTTACGTCAACGGCGAATTCGTCGGCGGCTCGGACATCATGATGTAGATGTACAAGAGCGGTGAGCTGGCGAAAGTGCTGCAGGGCTGATCGCAGGAAGTGGTGAAGAAAAGGCCGGCGTCCTGCCGGCTTTTTTAATGATGAATACGAAATGATGAACGCGCGATGGGCGGCGCTC
>JAQGNC010000459.1 GCA_028292065.1 Betaproteobacteria bacterium | reverse complement strand
TCGCGCGCGCCCTGCTATATTTCCGATCGGTACACCATCCGGCCGTCCGCAATATCGATCTCGCATGACCGCCCGCAAAACCAGGTCGTCCGCCGGCGAGCGCTTGCGCGCCTCGCCCGGCTTCGCGCTCGCTTTCAGCCTCGACGGCCGGCCGTACGTCGCGAAGGAAACCGAGCCTTACATCCAGTACTGGCTGTCCGAGCGCTACCGCATCCCGCTCTCGATGTTTTCGGGCCGCCGCGGTGCTACGACTGCCGAAGCGATCGACGCTTACTTCCGGCTCACTCGCGAGGCGCGTGCCGAGGCGCAGCGCAAGCGCCTCGCTAAAGCCATCGCAGACATGCGCAGCGCCGGCGTGCTGATCGGCGCGCGCGACGACGTCTCTCGTTACGACGCGCGGATGGCTCGCGATTACCTGATCCACCGCCCTTTCCCGCGCGAGCTCGCGGAGCGCATCGTCCGCGACGGGGCGATCTCGAAGACGACTCGCGTGCTCGATCTCGCGGGCGGGCCCGGCGACCTCGCGGTGACGCTCGCGCACACTTCCGGCGACGTGTCGCTGATGGAGCTCTCTAAAGGCTTCGTCAACGCGGCCGCGGCCCGCGCGAAGCGGCTCGACGTGAATCTCGAGACGCTCCACGAGTCGTGCAACCGTCTCATGTTCATGGACGACGAATACGACGTCGTCACGGTGTCGCAGGCGCTGCACTGGCTCGACGACGTGCTCGTGTGCCGCGGCCTCACGCGAGTGCTCCGCGCCGGCGGGAGCTTCTTCGTGATCCACGCCGCGATGGACCTGCCCGACGCGCATCCGCTCAGCACCGTCTTCGGCGACAAATCGATCCTGGGACACAAGGACCCGCGGCCTTTTGCGGCACAGGTGCAGTCGCTCTACAGGCGCCTCGCGCTGCTGTTCGAGGCGCTCGACGCCCCGGACGTGGATCGGCACGACCCGGCACAGCCGCGCGACGCGAGCGGAGACGGGACGAGCGCTCGCATCGTGCCGGCGGCCGTGTCATTCTTCAGGCAGGAGAGGCCTTTCGACATGGGTTACGCGCGCGCTTTCCTGACGCCGCAGCACATCGAATCGGCGGGCCACGATCCCGCCGTGGTCTGGCAGGATCTGGAGGCGAGATGCGAAGCGGCCACGCCGCAAGAGATGATCGGTGCTTTCGACTGGGCAGTCCTGCATTTCCGTCGAGGCGGCCGTGCGGCCGCACTGCCTCCTTTTGAAACCATGGACGTCGCCGATATCGGCTGGGAGCCGCGGTCCGACGCCTGACGTGTGCTGACGAGGAGTCCTGCATGAAACTCACGCAACAGCAGATCGAGGAATTCGAACGTGTAGGTTTTCTGTTCTTCCCGAGCCTGTTCTCTCAACCTGAGATCGACGTCCTCAACGCCGAAGTGCCGCGGCTGTACGCGCAGCACAGACCCGAGAACGTGCGCGAGCTCGGCAGCGAAGCGGTGCGCACCAACTTCGCCGCGCACCTGTACAGCTATCCGTTCGCGAAGCTCGCGCGCCACCCGCGCATGGTCGAGCCGGTGATGCAGATCTACGGCGATGAGCTGTACATGCACCAGTTCAAGATCAACGGGAAAATGGCTTTCGACGGCGACGTGTGGCAGTGGCACCAGGACTACGGCACGTGGAAGAACGACGATCTCATGCCCGAGCCGCGCGCGATGAACGTCGCGATCTTTCTCGACGACGTCAACGAGTTCAACGGGCCGCTCATGTTCATCCCCGGCAGCCACAAGCTCGGCGTGCTCGATGCGCAGCACGACACGTCGACGACGAGCTATCCGTTATGGACGATCAACCACGACACGATCGAAAAGCTGGTGGAGCGCGGCGGCATCGCCGCGCCCAAGGGCCCGGCAGGATCGATGATCCTCTTCCACTCGTGCCTGGTTCACGCGTCCTCGTCGAACCTTTCGCCGTGGAACCGCGTCGCGGTCTATCTCAGCCTCTGCGCGGTCGACAACCACATCCGCCGCTTCAAGCGGCCCGAATACATCGCGCACCGCGACTTCGCCCCGCTGCAATGCCTTCCCGACGATTGCCTGCTGAAGGACTACGACGTGCCGCTGCCGTGGAAGGACGGCACGCCCGTCGAGGCGCTGAGCGGGATGGCGGCATAGCGCGAGTTGTCACCCTGGAGGATAAGGTGACGATCCATAATGCATTCCCGGATCGCGGATTCAAGCCATGAAGCTCAACTACTACGCCGAGACCGACTCGTTGTACATCGACCTGTCGGAGCAGCCGAGCACCGAGAGTCGTGAGGTGTCGGAAGGTGTCGTGCTCGATTACGATGCAACCGGCAATCTGGTCGGGATCGACATCGACAACGCGAGCAGGAAGGTTCAGCTCGACCAGCTCGTGCTCAACAGGCTGCCTTCCCAAGTCACGACCGTAGCGATCTGAGTTTGGCCCCAAGGTCGGTGGGTTTGTCACTGCGTCGCTGCATCGCTCGCCTCTTCGCCGCTCTTCGTCCGCTCGATCGCGGCCCACACCCGCGCCGGCGTGAAGGGCATATCGAGGTGTTTGATCCCCAACGGCCGCAGCGCATCCACCGTCGCGTTCACGAGCGCGGGTAAAGACCCGCTGCAGCCGGCTTCGCCGACGCCTTTCGCGCCGAGCGCATTCGTCGGTGTCGGCACCGGATGCTCGTGCACGTCGATGTTCCGCAACAAGCCGGCGTGCGGCATGAAGTAATCGGCAAAGCTCGCGGTCAGCAACTGCCCGGTCTCCGGATCGTAGACCGCTTTCTCACCGAAGACCTGTCCCGCGCCCTGCATGACGCCGCCATGGACCTGGCCTGCGACCAGCGTCGGATTGATGACCGTGCCGAGATCGTCGACCGCGGTGTAGCGCTCGATCGTCGCGGTGCCGGTGTCCGGATCGATTTCGACTTCGGCGATGTGGCAGCCGTTCGGGTAAGTCGTGCCGAAGACGCCTTCGGCGGTCGTGTCGAGCGGGTGAGGTCGCGGACCCGCGAGTGATCGCGCAAGGTCCACGAACCCGACAGAGTGCTTGGCGGGCTCACCACTGGCCTGCACGACATGGAAGGCACCTTGCGCGTAATTCAGCTCGGCCTCAGTCACGCCGAGCGTCGCCGCCGCGTGCGGGCGCGCGAGCTCGATGAGCTTTCGCGCGAGCACGAGGAAAGCGCTGCCGGTGCCGAGCACGCCGCGCGAGCCGCCGGTGCCGTTGCCGACGAGGTCGGCGGTGGGCGGGCTCGGGTGGAAACGGATGTTCGCGGGGTAGATCCCGAGCGTCTCTGCGACGATCTGCGGAAACACCGTCTCGTGGCCTTGCCCCGACGACTGCGTCACGGCGTAAAGCGTCATCTCGCCGCGCGCATCGAACTCGACTGCGACTTCGTCCTTGGGCGCCGCACCGCCGCCGCCGGCTTCGAGATACGTGGCGATGCCGATGCCGCGAAGCTTGCCGATGCGTTGCGACTCGATTCTGCGCTCGGGATAACCGTCCCAGTCGGCGCGTTCCAACGCGTCTTCCATCACTGCGCGGAAATCGCCGGAGTCGTAAGCGCCCGCGTTCGGCGTCTGGTACGGCATCGCGTCCGGCGCGATGAAGTTCCGGCGCCGCAGCTCGATGGGATCGAAGCCGTGCTCGTGCGCGGCGTAGTCGACGAGCCGCTCGATCGCGTAAGCCATGTCCGGACGCCCTGCGCCGCGATACGCCGAGATCGGCACGGTGTTGGTATAAGCGAGGCGCGTCGCTGCGTACATCGCGGGTATGCGGTAGACCCCGCCGATCGTGACCGTCAGGTTCTTGGTCGCGATGAACGAGCCGAAAGGGCCGCCGTACGCACCGAGATCGGCGCGGTCGTTCCAGCGGATCGCGAGGAAGCGCCCGTCGGCGTCGAGCGCGAGCTCACCGGTGAGTGAAAGCGCGCGGCCGTGGCAGTCGCTCATGAAGGTTTCGGTGCGGCTCGCGACCCATTTGATCGGCCGGCCGAGCTTGCGAGCCGCGAGCATGGCCGCGAAGTACTCCGGATACGCGCCGCCGCGGACGCCGAAGCTGCCGCCGACGTCCTGAGCGACGAGGGTGATCTTCTCCTTGTCGACGCCGCTGACGTGCGCGAGCTGGCCTTTCATGCCGCCGACGCCTTGCAGCGGCACGTGCATCGTGTAGGCGCCGCTCGAAGCGTCGAACGCGACGAGACACGCACGCGGCTCGAGCGCGTTGCCGACCAGGCGCTGGCTGTCTACCGTGAGCGTGCTCACGTGCGCGGCTTGCGCGAAAGCCGCTTCGACCGCCGCGGCGTCGCCGGACTCGAACTCGAACGCGAGGTTGCCGGGCACGTTCTCGTGGAGCTGGGGGGCGCCGTCTTTGGTCGCGTCCTCGAAGCTCGTCACCGCCGCGAGGTCCCGATACTCGACGTCGATCAGCTCGCGCGCGTCCTCGGCGATCGCCTGCGTGTCCGCGACGATCATCGCGACGGGCTCGCCCACGTAGCGCACGCGGCCCATCGCGAGAACGGGGTGGAAAGGCTTCCTGATCGGCTGCCCGTCCTTGCCGGGATAGCTGACGATGTTCGGCAGCGACTTGAATCCCGCTGCACGCGCGTCGTCACCGGTCAGCACCGCCTTGACGCCGGGATGCGCGAGCGCGCGGCTCGCGTCGAGCCCGACGATGTCGGCATGCGCGCGGTCGGCGCGCAAAAACACCGCGTGCAGCTGGTCCGCGAAGTTCCAGTCGGCCGAATAGCGCCCGTTACCGGTTATGAGGCGTAAGTCTTCGCGCCGCGCCATGCTCGTGATTCCGTCTGCGTGCCCCATTGCATTCCTTCGGTTCGATTCGTCGTCCGAAACTACCACACTGGTCAGCAGGTATAGCGAGCGCGTGCGCGACACGGGGAAGCGGTCATTGCGAGGGGCCTCAAGGCGACGACGCAATCCCGAGGCGCTCGAAAACGCTTTGGCGTGCGCCACGAGATCGCCGCGTCGCGCTACCGCGGCTCCTCGCGATGACAGCTTTTGGGGTCATTGCGAGGAGCGATGCGACGAAGCAATCGCGAGGCGCTCGCAGCATTGCGTGCGCCACGGGGATCGCCGCGTCGCGCTACCGCGGCTCCTCGCGATGACATGGGGGGTTGGAACGATTCGTGCTGCGCTGCAGCGGGCCGTCTTTCAGAGGAGGCCGCCATGCTCGACACCACCGTCACCCATTTCTCGCACGTCAAGCCGACAGACACTGAATTCAAAGGCGAAGGCCTGCGCGATTTCTTCACCTACCGCGATCTCGGGATCGCCGATGCGACCTCCGGCAAAGTCCTCGCACAGCTCGTACGGGCGAACGCCGCACCGGAAAAGGGCACCGGGTGGCACCGTCATGAGGCGGAATTCCACATGGTCCTCATGCTGAAAGGGTGGGCGAAGTTCATGTACGGCGACCAGGAGACGCTCGTCGCCGCGGGCGACTGCGTGCACCAGAAGCCGGGAATCGTGCACTACCTGTTCGATTACTCGCCCGACATGGAATATCTCGAGGTCGTCGGCCCCGCCGATTTCACCTCGATCGAGGTGCCCGGCCCGTGCGCGGTGCCGGCCCCCGCCCCGTGGAAGTGACGTCCGCGAGCAAGCCTCAGAACTCCATGTCGAGCTCGTCGATGTCCTCGGCTTCGAGGGTCGCCGCCGCGATCCACTCCTGCATCTCGGGCAAAGCGAGGATGCTTTCAGAGTAAGCCGCACATTGTGGGTCGAGCTTCACGTCGTACGTCCTGAAGCGCGTGACGACCGGTGCGTACATCGCATCCGCCATCGACAGCGTGCCGAACAGGTACGGTCCGCCGTAGCGGTGCAGGCATTCGCGCCAGATCGTCGTCACGCGCTCGACGTCGGCGAGCGCCCGCGCCCACATCTTGTGGCCGGGAAAGCGCCGCTTGAGATTCATCGGCAGCGCGGAGCGCAGGCTCGTGAAACCCGAATGCATCTCGCCGCAGATCGCACGGCAGTGAGCGCGCGCAGCACGATCACCGGGCAGCAGCCCGGCGTCCGGTCTCACCTCCGCCAGGTATTCGCCGATCGCGAGCGTGTCCCATACCTCGACCCCGTTGTGCGTCAGGCACGGGACGAGGATGGAAGGGGAGAGCAGCAGCAGCTCCTTGCGTGCATCGGCATCGTCGGGCGGCACGATCACTTCCTCGAACTCGAGCTTCGCGAACTTCGCCAGCAGCCAGCCCCGCAATGACCACGACGAATAATTCCTGCTGCTGATGGTGAGCGTCGCTTCCGGCATGGTGTGTGCTCCAGTTGTCGTCCAACGCCCCGGTACCTCAGGGTCTTTTCATCGCGGCTGCCCGGCCGCCCTTTCGCAAGACCTGTGCCAATGACGATGTACCAGGCCTATCAGAGCCACGCCGATCTCACACTGCCGATGAAGGAATGGGCGAGACGCCTCGCGCCGCTGCTTCACGACGCCGGCTTCGGGCTGCGCAAGTGGACTGTCATGCGAGGGGCGGCGGCCGCGTGCGAAGTCCTCGCGCTCGCGCGTATCACTCACCACCGCCCGGCTTTTCGCATCGAGTCGACTCGAATCGGGGAGCGTGAGATCGCAGTGACCGAAGAAGTCGTGCTCAGCACGCCTTTCGCGACGCTGCTGCGCTTCAGGAAAGACACCGGCGCCGCTCAGCCGCGCGTGCTGCTCGTCGCGCCGATGTCGGGGCATTTCGCAACGCTGCTGCGCGACACCGCACGTACCATGCTGCCCGAGCACGACGTGTACGTCACCGACTGGCACAACGCGCGCGATGCGCCGCTCGCTGCCGGACGTTTCGGGCTCGACGAATACGTGGCCCACATTGTCGAGTTCCTGAATGTCATGGGACCCGGGGCGAACGTGGTCGCGGTGTGCCAGCCGTGCGTCGCGGCGCTCGCGGCGGTCGCGGTCATGGCGGAAGACGACCACCCGGCGACGCCGCGAACGCTGACGCTCATGGCGGGGCCGGTCGATTGCCGCGTCAATCCGACGCGCGTCAACGTGCTCGCGACGAGCAAGCCGCTCTCGTGGTTCGAACAGAACCTCATCAGCGCGGTCCCAGCGCGGCATGCAGGTGCTCGGCGGCTCGTGTATCCCGGTTTTTTGCAGCTCACCGCGTTCATGAACATGAACCTCGAGCGCCACATCACTTCGTTTCGCTCGCTCTACGACGACATCGTCAGGGGCGATCTCGAAAAAGCGCACGCGACCCGCAGGTTCTACGAGGAGTATTTCGCGGTCGCGGACCTGCCGGCGGAGTTCTATCTCGAGACCGTGCGCGACGTGTTCCAGGACTACGCGCTGCCGCTCGGCAGGCTCATGTATCGCGGCCGCGTGGTCGACCCCCGCGCGATCAGGCGCACCGCGCTCGTCACCATCGAAGGCGAGAAAGACGACATCTGCGCGCTCGGCCAGACCCTCGCGGCGCAGGACCTATGCAGCAGCCTGCGGCCGTATTACCGCACGCATTACGTTCAACCGGGGGCGGGGCATTACGGCGTGTTCAGCGGCTCGCGGTGGAAGAACAGCATCTATCCGATCGTGCGTGACGTGATACAGACCTACGTCGACCGGTAAACGCCTCGCTGCGCTCGGCTCGCCAATAACAACTCAGAGGGAAACCAAGGTTTCCCTCCGAGACCTCCTTTCCTTCGGCTCGCTGCGCTCGCGCCGGCGCTCCGGATCGGGCGTCATTATGGGTGCTGTCATTGCGAGGAACGATGTGACGAAGCAATCTCGTTGCGAACGAAGGCCGTGCGCCACGAGATCGCCGCGTCGCCGCGCTCCTCGCGATGACACTGTTCGCCTTACGCCGCCGTCCATCCTCCATCCATCGGCAGCAGCGCGCCGTTGATCGACGCCGCGTCGTCGCTCGCCAGGTAAGCGGCGAGCGAGGCGACCTGCTCGATCGTCACGAACTGTTTCGTCGGCTGTGCGGCGAGCAGGACGTTCTTGACGACTTCTTCTTCGGTGATGCCGCGGGTGCGCGCGGTGTCGGGGATCTGTTTCTCCACGAGCGGGGTGAGGACGTAGCCGGGGCAGATCGCATTCGCGGTGATGCCGAGCTCCGCCACTTCGAGCGCGACGGTTTTGGTCAGCCCGGCGATGCCGTGCTTGGCCGCGACATAAGCGGATTTGAAAGGCGACGCGACCAGCGCATGCGCGGACGCGATGTTGATGATGCGCCCCCACTTGCGCGCTTTCATCCGCGGCAGCGCGAAGCGGATCGTGTGGAACGACGACGAGAGGTTGATCGCGATGATCGCGTCCCACTTATCCAGCGGGAATTCGTCGATCGGCGCGACGTGCTGGATGCCGGCGTTGTTGACGAGCACGTCGACTGCGCCGAAAGCATCGATGGCTCTGGTCATCATCGCTTCTATCGATGCGGGCCGCGTCATGTCCGCGGCGTCGTAAAGTACCGACACCTTGTGCTCGCCTTCCAGCTGCGCGCGCAGCGCTTCGATCTCTTTCGCGTCTCCGAAACCGTTGAGCACGATGTTCGCGCCGTCGGCAGCGAAGCGCTTCGCGATGCCCAAACCGATGCCGCTCGTCGAACCGGTGATCAGTGCGGTTTTTCCTTGGAGCATGTTCACATCTCCTTTTCATCGGTCGCGCAGGGCCTCGCCTGAGCCCGCTGCAGGCGAGGCGCCTGCGCTACGAAAACAGCGTACAACCTGCGCTACAAACGCCTACTGTCCTGCGGACTGTTTCTGCGATACCAGACAGTAGAGCACCGATCGGTCCTTTTCGTTCATCAGAGGCGACGGATCGTCAGGAACGAAATGGCGCTTGAACGCGGCGATCGCGGCGTCGAGCCGCGTCACGTTGTAGCCGAAAGCCTGCAGCATGAGAGCGTTGTCCGCGCCTGGCGGGACCGACGGATAGGGCGGGTCGCACCACACCCCGTAGCCCTCTGCGGCCAGCTGCCGCCACGGAAACAGCACGCTCGGGTCCACTTTACGCCCGGGCGCGATGTCGCCGTGACCGATGAAGTTGGCCGAGGGGATGGTAAAGCGCGCGTCGATGTCGCGCAGCAGCGCGAGCAGGGCGTCGATCATCGGCGCGGCGAAAGGCTCGCGCCCGTCGTTGTCGAGCTCGATGCCGATCGAGGCGGAGTTCATGTCCTGGACCCCTCCCCAGTATGATTCGCCGGCGTGCCACGCGCGCTCGCGATCGTCGACGAGCTGGAGGATGCGCCCGTCGCGTGCGATGAGATAGTGCGAGCTCACCCGGCGCGCCGGATCGGTGAGTGTGCGCAGCGCGTCGTCGACAGTGCCGTCGCTGGTGTGATGGATGATGACGTAGTTCGGCCGGCGCGAATCGGCATTGGGGGAAGGCCGCCACTGCGCAGCCACCGACAGCGGCCGTCCCGGCGGCTCGTTGCGCTGTGCTGCTGCGAGTGAACCGCCGGGTTGCTGCGGCAGCGGCGCGCAGCCGGCCGCGAGCACGGTCACGAGCGCGGCGAGCGCGCGACAACGAATCGCGTGTTTCGATATTTGCACTGACTTGTTCCTCGGGCGGCCTTTGAACGCTGCGCAGTTCGCGCCTTGCGCGTTGACCCTCCCAGCGCGCGAGCGTAGCATCGATCGAAAGCCCCTCGACGCAAGGTTCGCGCCCACCTGGAGGTGTCATGGCAGAGCGTACGGTCAGACAGATCATCGAAGGGCAGGAGCCCGTGACGGCGCCTTCGGGATTCATGGTGAGCGATGCCGCACAGCTCATGAAACAGCGCAACGTCGGTGCGCTGATGGTGGTCGACGACGGCAGGCTCACCGGCGTCTTCACCGAGCGCGACGGACTTTTCAGGGTGCTCGCCGAAGGGCGCGATGCGCGCACCACGGCGCTGTCCGAAGTCATGACGCGCAATCCTCGCACCATTTCTCCCGACTCGGGTTTCACCACCGCGCTTCAGATGATGCACCAGGGCGCTTTCCGGCACATCCCGGTGGTCGAGCATGGCCAGCTTCTCGGCGTCGTCTCGGTGCGCGACGCACTCGGCCCTGAGCTCGAAGCGTTCGTCTACGAGATGCTCAGGCAGGAACAGATTCAGGAAGTGCTGGCGTAGAGACGCTTTAGGCTGCGCCGCGTCCGCCATCGGTTATCATCCCCTCACAATAAGGTTTCACGCCTGGAGGGGTTCCCCATGAGAGCTGATTACCTGCGCTCGCGCGCATTGGGCGCGGCATGTGTGCTGGCCGCTGTGTTCGTGCACGACGTAGCGACCGCGGCCGATCCCCTGCCGCGAGTCGACCCTGCGAGAGCCGGTTTCTCGGCCGCGGGTCTGCAGCGCATCGACCGCTTCTTCGCGGACGAGATGGGGCGCAACCAGATTCCGGGCGCGGTCGTCGCGATCGCACGTGAAGGCAGGCTCGTCTATTACAAGGCGATCGGCTTCCAGGACAAGGCTTCGAGCGTGCCGATGAAAGCCGACTCGATCTTCGCGCTCGCGTCGATGACCAAGCCGATGGTCGTCGTCGGGGCGCTGACGCTGTACGAGGAAGGGCGCTTGCCGCTGAAATCGGCGGTGTCGGAGTATTTCCCGCAGTTCAAAAGCATGCAGGTCGGGGTGGTCGACGGTTCGGGACAGGTGCGCACCGAGCCCGCGAAGAACCCGATCTTCATCCAGGACCTGATGCGCCACACCTCGGGGCTCACCTACGGCGCACGCGGCAATACGCCGGTGCACAAGATGTGGCCTGCGTCGTCGTCGGACGTCGCTTACACCTACAGCGCGCCGGAGATGATGGACGCGCTGTCGAAGCTGCCGCTCCTGTATCAGCCCGGCACCACGTGGGATTACGGCCTGTCGATCGACGCGCTCGGCGCAATCGTCGAGAAAGTCACCGGCAAGTCGCTGAGCGCGGCGCTCGACGAGCGCATCTGGTCGAAAGTCGGCATGCCCGACACTTCTTTCGCGGTGACCGGCGACAAGCGCGCGAGGCTTGCGCAGCCGCTCGCGAACGACCCGATCACCGGCAAGGCGCAGAGCATTCGCCTCCTGCGCGAGCAGCCGAAGCTCGAGTGCGGCGGCGGCTGTGCGTTCGGCACCGCGGCCGATTACATCCGCTTCGGCCAGATGCTGCTCAACGGCGGCGTGATCGACGGCAAGCGCGTGCTGAGCCCGAAGACGGTGAGGCTGATGACTTCCGATCACCTCTCCCCGAACATCAAAAACAATGTTGCAGGCACCGAAGGCGGCCGCGACGGCTACGGCTTCGGTCTCGGGGTCGCGGTGAGAACGCAGCCGGGAATCGCGGCGATCAACGGCTCGGTCGGCGACTACACCTGGAACGGCGCGAACGGAACGATCTTCTGGGCGGACCCGAAAGAGCAACTCGTGGTCGTCACGATGACCGCAGGCCCCGGCGAGATCCGCAAATACTATCGCGAGCAGATGTCCGCGCTCGTGTACGGCGCGATGGAGAAATAGGGGAATGGGAAGCATGAGACTGAAGGTGTTCAACGCGGTCGTCGCGGCAGTAGCGCTGGCGGGGTCGAGCTTTGCCGTCGCGGCCGATCTCGCAATCCCCGATTCGGTGCGCCAGCAATTCGCCGCGATGGCGTCGCACGCACAGGTGAAGAAAGCGCTCGACTTCATCAGGCAGGACGACGCGAAAACGCTTGCCGAACAGAAAGAGCTCGTCGTCATTCCCGCTCCGCCTTTCAAGGAAGCGGTGCGTGCGGCCGAGTACGCCCGGCGCCTGCGGGCGCTCGGCTTCAAGGACGCGCGCATCGACAAGGAAGGCAACGTGATCGCGGTCCGCCGTGGATCGGGCAGCGGTCCGAAGCTCGTGCTCTCTGCGCATCTCGACACGGTTTTCCCCGGGGGCACCGATCTCACGATCCACGAGCGCGATGGCAAGCTCTTCGCGCCCGGCATCGGCGACGACACCCGGGGTCTCGCGGAGCTGCTTTCGATTGCGCGGGCGCTCGACGCCGCTGCGATCAAGACCGCGGGCGACATCTGGTTCGTCGGAACGGTCGGCGAGGAGGGCCTCGGCGACCTGCGCGGCGCCAAGGCGCTGTTCCGCGACAACAAGGATCTCGACGGGTTCATCTCCGTCGACGGCGGCACGCCCGAACGCGTCACGTTTCTCGCGGTCGGCAGCCATCGCTATCGCGTGACGTTCAAGGGACCCGGCGGCCACAGCTTCAGCGCCTTCGGCCGCGCGTCGGCAACACACGCGATGGGCCGTGCGATCGCGAAGATCGGCGACGTGCGCACGCCCGCGCAGCCGAAGACGACGTTCACCGTCGGCACCGTTGCGGGCGGCACTTCGGTAAACGCGATCGCAGGCGATGCGGTGATGGAGGTCGACATGCGCTCGGTCGAGAACGGGCCGCTGCGGCAGGTCGACGCCGACATCATGAAAGCCATCAGGGACGGCGTGGCCGAGGAGAACGCGCGCTGGGGCAGCAAGGATGCCGTCACGGTGGACGTGAAGCTCGTGGGCGATCGACCGGCGGGCGTGCAGTCGCCCAATTCGCCGATTGTGTACGCGGCAGTGCTCGGCGTGAGCGCGGTCGGTTTCAAGCCGGTGCTCGACCAGGCGGCGAGCACCGATTCCAATGCGCCGATCAGCCTCGGCATTCCCGCGGTCACGATCGGACGCGGCGGCGTCAACGAAAACAATCACGCGATCACCGAATCGTTCGATCCGAAGAACGCATATCTCGGCGTGCAGAAGAACCTGCTGACGGTGCTCGGCCTCGTCGGCATCGCGGGCGTCAGTGAGCCCATGCTGCAGAAGCGCGCCAGGTAGATGGCGCGCATCGCGGCGAGCGATCTCGAGGCGCTCGTCACCGACGCGCTCGAGCGCAGCGGCGCGTCGCGGGCGATGGCGAGCGTGACCGCGAAATACCTCGTGGCGGCGGACGCACAGGGGCTCGCGACTCACGGCGTGGCGCGCGTCGCGACTTACGCGTCGCATCTTCTGTCCGGCCGCGCGAAAGGCGATGCCGTGCCTCGCGTCGTGCGTGACAGCGGCGCCGCGTGCCTCATCGACGCGGACACCGGTCTGGGCTTCGGCCCGTGCGAGCTCGCGATCGCGAATGCGGTTCAGCGCGCGCAGGCACACGGCATCGGTTTCGCCGGCGTCACCAACAGTCACCACTGCGGCGCGCTCGGCGTGCTCATCGAGCCGGTGGCGAAGCTCGGCATCGTCGCGCTCGCGTTCAGCACCGCGCCCGCGGCGATTTCACCGTGGGGCGGCAAGCGCGCAGTGTTCGGGACCAACCCGGTCGCCGCGGTTTTTCCGAGGCGCGCCGCGCCGCCGCTCGTGATCGACCTCTCGCTGACGCAGGTCACACGAGGCCAGATCATGCTGCTCCAGAAAGAGGGCAAGCCGATCCCCGAAGGCTGGGGCATGGACCGGGACGGCAACCCGACGACCGACGCCGACGCGATCCTCAACGGCGGCAGCCTGCACGCGGTCGGCGGCCTGAAAGGGACGATGCTCGCGCTTGCGGTCGAGCTCATCTGCTGCGCATTGACCGGCGCGACGCTGTCGCACCAGCTCGAATCGCTGCACCTCGCGGAAGGCTCGCCGCTCAGGCTCGGCCAGGCGTTCATCGCGATCGCGCCGTCGTCGCTCGCCGGCAGCGAAATCTACAACGAGCGTGTCGAGCAGCTCATCGACGCGATGCTCGAAGAGGAAGGGGTGCGTTTGCCGGGGGAGCGGCGGCAGAAGCTCGCGGCGCAGGCCGCGATCGAAGGGGTGCCGGTGAACGATCCGGTGCTTGCGGAGATTCGAGCGCTGGCTTCCGGCGGCTAGGTGTTAGCCGCCGGTGAGGCGGAACTCAGGGTCGCGCCCGAGCGCCTCGGGATTGCTTCGTCACTTCGTTCCTCGCAATGACAACCACGGGGTCGTCGCGAGGAGCGGCAAGCGCGACGTGGCGACCGCGTGGCGCACGGCAGCTAGTTCGCGGTAGCGCCCGACGCTTTCACGACCTTCGCATACTTCGCGAGGTCGCCGGTGAAATACGCCGCGAACTGGGCAGGCGTGCTGCCGATCGGCTGCGAGCCTTCGCGCAGCAGCACGTCGCGCACGTCCTGGGCCTTGAGCGCCTGCACGATCTCGGCGTTGAGCCGGTCCACGATCGCTTTGGGCGTCGCCGCCGGGACCAGCAGGCCGTACCAGTTGTCGGTCTCGAAACCAGGCACGACGGACGCCATCGTCGGCACGCCCGGAAGCACCGCTGAAGCCTGGCGCGTCGACACTGCGACCGCGGTGACTTTGCCGCCTTTGATCAGCGGCAGCGCCGACGGGATGGTGGTGAATGCCATGCTGGTCTCGCCCGTGGCGACGGAGGTCGTCGCCGGCACACCGCCTTTGTAGGGCACGTGCGTCATCTTCGCCCCGGCGAGGATGTTGAGGAGCTCGCCGGACAGGTGGCTCGTGGTGCCGCTGCCGTTCGACGCGAAGGTGTAGGCGTCGGGTTTCGCCTTGACGAGCCTCACAAGCTCTTTGAGCGACTTCGCCGGTCCTGACGCGCCGACGACCAGCACGAGCGGAACCGACGCGATCAGCGACACCGGTGCAAAGTCTTTGCGCGCGTCGTAAGGCAGCTTCGCGTAGAGGCTCGCATTCACCGCGAGCGACGTGCTCGTGAGAAGCACGGTGTGTCCGTCAGGCGCCGCTTTCGCGACGATGTCCGCCCCGATGTTGCCGCCGGCGCCGGTGCGGTTGTCGATCACGGTCGGCTGCTTCAGCGACTCGGTGAATTTCTGGCCGATGAGCCGCGCGAGGATGTCGAGCCCGCCGCCGGGCGCGAAAGGCACGACGAACCGCACCGGGCGCGTCGGGTAAGCGTCTGCGCCCGCGCACGGCGCTGCGACAGTCGCGCACGCGAGCGCGACGAAGAGCTTGCGAGCCGACGTCACTCCGGCTTCATTCCCGCCGCGAGCACCACCGGTCCCCATTTCGCCGTTTCTTTCGCGATGTATTGCCGGAATTCATCCGGCGTGCCGCCTGTCGTTTCGAATCCCTGCACCGCCATGCGCTCCCTGAAGTCGTCCTGCGCGATCACGGCGGACATTCTAGCGTGCAGGATGCGCACGTTGTCCGGCGAGGTTCCTGCCGGCGCGGCGATGCCGATGAAGTTAGCCAGGTCGTAACCCGGGAAGCCGGATTCGGCGACGGTCGCCACCGCGGGCAAGGCGGCGATGCGCTTCAGGCTCGTCACCGCGATCGCGTTAAGGCGGCCCGTCTTGATATGAGGCACGGCGGTAGACACCGCGGTGAAGCCGACCGGGACATTGTTGGCCATGACGTCGATGAGCGCAGGTCCCGATCCCTTGTACGCCACGTGCTCCATCTTTATGCGCGCCATCGTCTTGAGCATCTCGCCGCCGAGGTGGCCGACCGTACCGATACCGCCCGACGCGTAAGCGAGCGGCATCGTGTGGGAGGCGGCGATCAGTTGTTTGACGCTCTTCGCCGGCAGCGAAGGATGCGTGACGATCACGGCGGGAGACGAGGCGACGTGCAGCACCGGCGTGAACTCGCGAACCGGATCGTAACCCGCGTTCTTTCCGAAGAGGCTCGGATTGACGACGAACGTGCTCGAGAACACGCCGAGCGTGTAACCGTCCGGCGCGGCGCGCGCGACGATCGCGTGCGCGATGTTGCCGCCGGCGCCGCCGCGATTGTCGACGATGATCGACTGGCCGAGTGTCGAAGGCAGCTTCTCACTGAAGAGCCGCGCGACGAAATCGTTGGGACCTCCCGGCGCGAAAGGAACGACCAGCCGGATGGGTTTCGCGGGAAAGTTTTCAGCGGCTGCGCTGAACGATACGGCCGCGGCCACTGCCGCCAGCGTGCATGCGATTGCGTGATTCATCGTGTAGCCCTCGTGTGAGAGGGCTGCACGCATACGCAACAGTTATGCCATTCGGATATCCGCGCTAAGTGCCTGCAATCATTGTGATGTTCATTGTGGTGCGCAAGGCGGGCGCACGCTGGCGGTGCGCCTCGTGGTGCTCGGCGGTGCGACGGGCGCACGAAGCGGCCAGTGTGCGCAGTCGCAGCGCACAGCGGCCTGAACGGCCGTTCGTGTCACCTCGTCGGTCTGTCACACAGGCACCGTCACCGACGACGCAGGCGCGACCTCCAGGTGCGCGTCCTTCGCCGCGAACAGGGTCTCGTCGGCATAGCCCATCGTCTGCGGCGCTGCGCGTCCGTGCATGACCTGGAAATACACGCGCTCGAGGCTGCGGTTCTCGTAGCCGTGGATCACCCCGGGCGGGCACGACACGACGTCCCACTTGCCCAGGCGGCTCCAGATCCTGCGCCCGGTCTCGTCTTCGATGAAGACATCGAGAAAGCCGTCGAGCACGAAGAACGCTTCCTCGGACTCGTGGGTATGCGCGGCATTACCCTGTCCGGGCTCCACGTACATGATCGTCAGCGTGAAACCCCTGGCCGGAATCACGTCGGGGTCGCCGTGCTTGCCCGACGCGCCGGCGCCGATGAAACGAAGCTGCGCGCGCTTGTAGCCTTCGATGCGCGCGTCTTCGAACGCATACCAGTCCGGCTGCCGGTCGGAGAACCGCGCGACGTATTTCTGCATGATGCCTTCGAGCGAGAGGGCGGCGATTTCGGGCGGCTGTGGATGGCGGGCAGTGCTCATTGCTTGTTCCTCATTCAAGTGGCGAACACAGCGTGCGACGCTTTATCAGGAGTAGCCCGCTCGGGACGAGCGGACTACGTCTTCATCAGGAGTAGCCCGTTCGGGACGAGCGGACTACGTCCTCATCATGCGGAGCACGCTCTGGAAGCGCGTTACGCTTTAATCATGCGTAGTACGCTCTGGAAAAGCGGGTGGCGGCGGTTGGCGAGCGCTTCGAGTATCGAGAGATGGTGGCACGCGCGCGCTTCGACGTGACCCGCGTGGCAGTGCGCCCAGGCGTGGCGCAGCTCATGCGCCTGGCGCTTGAACTCGTCGCTCTCGAGCGAGCCGACCGCGGTGTACAGCGGAACCGGGCGTGCTGGTCGATAGTTGAGCGGGCTCGCTTTGCGCGCCGACTCGGCGTCGAGCCCGATGTCCTTGTTGAACGAGAAGTGCAGCAGCGGCGAGAGATCGTAGACGCCGCTGATCGCGTAGCCGCCTTTCACCACATCCGGCGGCAGGTCCGGCGAGTAATCGCGCCACTGCGCGGCGAGCATCATGGCCGCGAGATGTCCCCCTGCCGAATGGCCGGAAACGTAGATGCGCTCACGGCTCACGCCGAAATCGTCGGCGTGGCGGTAGAGGAACGCGTGCGCCGCGAGCATTTGCTGCACGATGGTCTCGACACTGACCTGCGGAGCGAGATCGTAGGTCGGCATCGCCACGGTGATGCCGGCGGAGACGAACGGCGCTGCGATGAACGAGAAATCGGATTTGTCGCGCGAGCGCCAGTAGCCGCCGTGGATGAACACGAGCAGCGGGCGCGGCGCGCGCCCGCGGCCGTAGAAGACGTCGAGACGCTCGCGCGGCGACGTGCCGTAAGCCACGTCGAGCGAGCAATGCAGCTCGTCGCGCGCGTGCTGCGACTGCTGCACCGCGCGCGCGTTGTATTCGGCCGCGTCGGGAATCGAAAGCCGGTTGTTGAACTGGCGCTCGTAATAATCTGCCGCGCCTTGTTGGTTGTGTGTGTCCACTGCTGGCTTTCCTGGATGGCGTACACGCGCAGCACGACCGTTCGCGTTGCGCGCGGGGCGCTTAAAGCAAGATCGTTGCCAGTGACGAGCGCGGAGGAGAAAAGCCACGGTTTTCTCTTTAACCTGGTTTCCTTCGGCCCGCTGAGCAAAGCAGTTCGAAACCACCCCCATCCCGACCTTCCCCCTGAAGGGGAAGGAGAGTTATCCGCAGCGCGGATCACATCCCCTCCCCTTCAGGGGGAGGGTTAGGGTGGGGGTGGTTTCAGGAGCGAGGTGTCACAGCAAACGCGGCCTTTCCTTTATCGGCTCTACCGGCGCGCGCAGCGGAGCAAGGCCTAAAACGGTGCGAAGCGCGCACAACCTGCGCCACGACAGTGCGTTCAGAAAATCCCGAGCGCGAGTCCGGCGGCGAGTGCGGCGCCGGTTTCCCTGCAGCGCTGGAGGTCCGCCGCGACTATGGTCTTCGGCGCGAGGATCGCAACCGGCGTTTGCGCGTGGGTGCACACGATGATCGGCTCGCACACCGGCTTGAGGCGCCAGCCGGTGCAGATGCGCTCGATCTGGCGCACCGCGTTCGCCCCGTCACTGCCGGCGCAGACCAGCGTCGCGTACGGTCTGCCCGCGATCGTCTCCAGCGCGGCGTAGTAGGTGCGGTCGAAGAAGTCTTTCATCACGCCCGACATGGCCGCGAGGTTCTCGGGTGTGACGAAGACATAAGCGTCCGCGCCCAGCACATCGTCCGCGGCCGCGACGCTCGCCGGCAGCAGGCGCACGTTCACCTGTGTCTCAGACGCCGCGCCCGCGCGCGCCGCTTCGGCCATCTGCCCCGCGCCGCCGGTCATGGTGTGAAAGACGATGAGCAGCGTCTTCAAGCGGGTTCGTGGCCCAGGCGGCGGAACACTTCCGCGGCTTCGGGGGTGCGCAGGAAATCGATGAACGCCTGCGCGCCCGCACGCTGCTGCGCGCCGCTGAAGATGCCTGCCGTGGTGACCGAGCGCGTCTGCAGCGGCTCGGGCAGCGGGCCCACGAGCTCCACGCCGTCGACTGCGAGCAGCTCCGGAATCTGCTGCACGGCGAGCTCGACTTCGCCGCTCACCAGCCTTTCGGCGACGAGCCCGCCGGTCTGCCGGTGCGCTTTGGCCTGGATCGCGTCGGCGATGCCGAGCTCTTCGATCACGCGCGTGAAATGAATTCCGCTCGCGCCTTCGCTCGTGTAGATGATCGAGCGCGTGTCCAGCAGCGCTTTCTTCAGCGCGTCGACCGTGCTCACGTCGGGCCTGGGCGCACCGGCGCGCACCGCGAGACCGACACCGCAGCGCGCGAGCGTGCGTCGCGTGCCCACGTCGATCCTGCCTTCGGCAGCCAGCGTGTCGATCGCGCCGGACCCGAGGATCGCGGCGTCGGCGGTTTCGCCCGCGGCAATCCGGCGCAGCATGACCTGCGCAGGGTCGTAGCTGATGCGCAGCGTGTAACCGCTCTGACGCTCGAACTCGGGCGCGAGCACCGCGAGCACGCCGCGTATGCTGTTCGAGGTGAGTAACGCGATCGCTGTGTTCGCCATTCCGTTCATCGTTCAGTAGAAGTGAGAACCCGAGCGTACCTTATAATCGAATGCTCGGCAGCGCTCGAGCGACGTCGGCGCCCATCGGCGGTTACAAGTTCTGGAACGAGTGATTCCCCCATGAAAGAAATCAGGATCCTTTCCGCGACCGGCATCCTCGGCTCGGGCTTCAGGGAAGAGACGATGAAGCGCGCGATGCGCCTCGAGCCCGATTTCATCGGCGCCGATTCGGGCTCGACCGATCCGGGGCCGCACTACCTCGGCTCGGGCGACACCCTCTTTTCGGACTCGGCCTACAAACGCGACCTGCGCCTCATGCTGCTCGCGGGCCGGGCCGCGAAGATCCCGGTGATCGTCGGCTCGGCGTGCACCTCCGGCAGCGACTCGCAGCTCGCGCGCCTCGTTGGCATCGCTCGCGAGATCGCGCGCGAAGAGAAGCTCTCCTTCAAGCTCGCGGCGATACACAGCGAGCAGAGCAGGGACTATCTGAAGCGCAAGCTGCACGAAGGCAGGATCAAGCCGCTCGCCAACGCGCCGCACCTCGATGACGCCGTCATCGACCGCAGCGAGCACATCGTCGGCATGGCGGGGATCGAGCCTTTCGTGGAGGCGCTCGAGAACGGCGCTGAAGTGGTGATCGCGGGCCGCTCGAGCGACACGTCGATCTTCTCCGCGATGCCGGTGATGCGCGGGATCAACCCCGCGACGGTCTGGCACGCCGCGAAAATCCTCGAATGCGGCGCCGCGTGCGTGGTCCAGCGCAAATATCCAGACTGTAATTTCGCGATCGTCCGTGACGATCACTTCATCGTCGAGCCGCCGAACCCCGATTATCGCTGCGACCCCGACAGCGTCGCCTCGCACAATCTCTACGAGAACGCGACGCCGTACGAGCTGATCGAGCCCTCGGGCGTGCTCGATACCCGCTCGGCGAAATACGAAGCGATCTCGGACCGCGCGGTCAAAGTATCGGGAAGCACGTTCAGGCCCGCCGAGCGTTACACCATCAAGCTCGAAGGCGCCGAGCTCGCCGGCTACCAGGCGATCATCGTCGGCAGCGTGCGCGATCCCATCATCGTGCGCCAGCTCGATTCGTGGCTGTCGGGCCTCATGAGCGCGGCGAAAGACCGCATCGCCGCGGTCTTCGGCGCCGGCATCGAAGACCGGCACAAGCTCGATGTGCGCGTGTTCGGCAGGAACGCGACGATGGGCAGGCTCGAGCCGGAGACCGCGATAGGCCACGAACTGGGGCTCCTGTTCCAGGCGACCGCGGACACCCAGGCGCTCGCGACCGCGATCATGAAATCGGTCAGCCATATCGCCGTGCACTACCCGGTTCCGGAGTGGACCGGTCTCATCACGTCGATCGCGTACCCGTATTCCCCCGCGGAGATTCCGCGAGGCGCCGCTTACCGCTTCAACATGAACCACGTGGTCGAGCCGGCGACTCCGCTCGAGATGTTCCGCATCGAATACGACCGGGTGGGAGGCTGAAGATGGCGAAGCTCTGGGAGCTCACCAAGCTCATCCGCAGCAAGAACGCGGGGCCTTTCGAGCTCACGTTCGACGTGATTTTCAAGGACCGCGCAGGCTACGAGAAGGTGCGCGATTCGAATCTCATCAGCGCCGACTGGTTCGCGAGAACCTACCGCCTCACCCCCGAGGTTGTGACGATCATCAACTACGACGCCGCGAACGCGATCAAGATCACCATCCCGCGCCCGGCGATCTCAGGCGACATCGACGACACCGACGTCTACGGCGGCCAGCAGCACGGTCCGCTGGTGAACGTCGAGGTGCCGTAAGCCGGCTGCGGGAGCGGCGCCGGCTGTGCGTTAAAATAGCGCCGTGGCAACTGGCTCGTATACCCGTAACTAGGGGCAACCCCGATCGACACTGCAACAAGAATTTCCGCGCACGGAGTCGCCACGTACCAGACGACCATGCGCTTGACGCACGCGCCCCGTAAGCATTGCCGTGACCGCCTGACGCCCGCGATCGGCCCGCTCGAGGACAGTACTCGAACGTCACGCGTCGATGGGCCGGGCTCCGATCGATGGGCGAGCGGGGTCGGCACTTCTTTCCCGGGATTCGATGGAAGAACCGTCCGGACACGACGCAACGCCGGAGGCACGTGATGCGCCTCGGCCTCGGCGCGAAATTCACCCTCACCGTGCTGATCATCCTCGCCGGCACCATGGCGGCGAACACGCTTTATTTTCTCAAGACGTCGACCCGATTCCACGAAGAGCAACTGGTCGAGCGCGGCCGGGCGCTCGGACGCCTGGTTTCGCTCATCAGCCCGGACGCGATCCTCGGTTTCGATTTTCTGCTCCTCAACGACTACACCCGTGAGGTGTCTTCGCAGCGCGACGTCGTCTACGGCGTGATCGTGAATGCGAACGGAAGGCCGTTGAGCTCCTCCATCAACGACGCCGATCCCCTGATCAGCAGGCATCTCGAGGCGGCGAAGTCGAAAGACATACTGAAGTTGCTGCAGCAGCTGGACGGCGAAGCCGAACTGATCCAGCTCCAGTTTCCGATCACCCACAACGGGTTGATGCTCGGGCGTTTCCTCGTCGGTATGAGCCGGCAATCACTGCAGAGTGAATTTCACCGGCAACTCGTCGTTCAGATACTGGTGTTGACCGCGATCGTTCTGTTTCTGATCACGGCGATTTATGCGGTGTTCCGGTTCAATGTCCTGTTTCCGATCCGCAAGCTGATTGCCGCATCCGAGGAGGTCGGACGCGGCCGCTACACGCTGGTCGAAGTCAATTCCGCCGACGAGCTCGGACTGCTCGCGCGGGCGTTCAATGCCATGATCGAAGAAGTCCGGCAGGAGCAGGCCAAACTGCATCGCCAGGCAAACTTCGACGTCCTGACCGGCCTTCCCAACCGGATGATGGCCCTCGATCGTATCGATCAGGAAATCAGCCGGTCGCGGCGCTCCCAGCAGCGGTTCGCGATGTTCTTTATCGATCTCGATAATTTCAAAAGCGTGAACGATTCGCTCGGTCATGCAGTGGGCGACGAGTTACTGGTCGCGACCGGGGCCCGCGTGCAGGCCACCTTGAGGGACGCGGACACGGTCGCGCGGCTTGGCGGAGACGAGTTCCTGGTGCTGGCTCCCGATGTCGCCGACGAAGTGCAGGTGGAGGAGATCGCGGAGCGATTGATCAGGGCCGTCTCGGAGCCCCTCGAGTTGAACGGCCGCAAAGTGGTGGCACGGTGCAGCATCGGGATCGCGCTCTTTCCGGATAACGGAGAGAACGTGGAAATGCTGATGGCGAACGCGGATAACGCCATGTATCAGGCGAAATCCATGGGCGAAGGATCAGCCATATTCTTCACCGAGGAGATGAATACCCGGCTGCACGAGCGCATGCAGATGGAGCAGGACCTGAACCTCGCGATAGAGTCGGGCCAGCTGGCGCTCCACTTTCAGCCGATCTTCGACGCAGCCGCCCGGCGTCACCGCGGCGCCGAAGTCCTGTTGCGCTGGCATCATCCCGAAAGGGGCGCCGTCAGCCCGGCGGTCTTCATTCCCCTGGCGGAGGCGACCGGGCAGATCGTCGGCATCGGCGACTGGGTCCTCGAACAGGCCTGCCGCAGCTGGTCGGGGTGGCACAAGGCCGGCATCGATCCCGGGTTCCTCGCCATCAATATTTCCCGGATTCAATTCAGGAAGCGCTTTTCACAGAGACTCACCGAGCTGATGTCGATGTACGGCATTCCCCCTCAGGCGCTGGAGCTCGAGATCACCGAAAGCGTTCTTCTCGACGATCACCATCAGGTGGCCGAGGAACTGAACAGCTTGCGCGCGGTCGGGGTGACGTTGTCCCTGGATGATTTCGGAACGGGTTATTCGTCGTTGAGTTACCTGAAACGCTTCAGGTTCGATGTGTTGAAGATCGATCAAAGCTTCGTTGCCGGGCTGCCTCACGACCCCGACGACGTCTCGCTGGTCAAAGCCATACTGGCGATGGCCAAGGGACTCGACCTGAAAGTGGTCGCCGAAGGCGTTGAGAACCACGACCAGCTGAGTTTCCTCACGCTTCAGGGCTGCGACCTCGCCCAAGGTTATTTCCTCGCCAAGCCCATGAACGACGAGGAGTTTCTAAATCACCTCACCAGTCTCCAACCGGGTGCTGAACCGCTCCGGATATCCGCGACTCACAATTGACCGCAGGATCATTCAGTCCGGATCGACGAGCCGCAACCGGGCAATTCACGCCAGTCTCGAAGGGAATGCAAATGGGAGCTCGATCTTTCCGGGAGACGATACGCAGAGCGCTGCGGATATCTCCACTACTCTGCTTGCTCGCGACCGCCACAGCGGCGCCTGTCGTTTACGCGGCGGAGCCTCCCCTGATTCTGGGGGTTTTTCCCCGGAACAAGGCCGCGGAGACCACCACGATGTACACGCCGCTGGCGGGATATCTGAGCGAGCGACTGGGTCGTACGGTCATATTGGCCACGTCCAAGGATTTCGACTCGTTCTGGAAGGGCGTGACAGAACGCCGCTACGACATCGTGCACTACAACCAGTATCACTACATCAATTCATCCAGGTCCTACCGCGTCATTGCACACAACCAGGAATTCGGGAAGGACGCGGTCGCCGGCGCGCTCTACGTGCGCAAGGACAGCGGCATTACCAAAGTGTCGGAGCTGCGTGGACGCACGGTGATCTTCGGCGGCGGCAAGGACGCGATGCTGAGCTATATCGCGCCGCGCTTTCTGTTGATGCAGGCGGGGCTGAAGGAACCGGACTTCAGAAGCCAGTTCGCGGTGAATCCCCCGAACACGCTCCTCGCGCTCTACAACAGGCAGGCCGATGCTGCCGGCGGCGGAGACATACTGATCGATCTGCCGGCGGTAAAGAATGCCGTCGACACCAACGAGCTCACCGTCCTCGCGGTGACGGAACCGCTGCTGTTCCTGCCCTGGGCGGTGAAACGCACGATGCCGGCGAAGCTCGGCGAATCCATACAGTCGCTGCTGGTGGACCTCGGCCGCAGCGACGAAGGCAG
>JAQGNC010000390.1 GCA_028292065.1 Betaproteobacteria bacterium | reverse complement strand
CTCCGCCGGCGTAAGCGCCCGTGCCGATATCGTTGACGAAGACCGGTGACTTTTCCGCCACCGCGCGTGCGACGACTTCGCCATCCGGTGACGAGCCGGCGCCGTCGACCGGCAGGCGCGCAGCCTGGAGCAACGCGGCGGACGGCAGGTTAGCGCTAGCGATGACCGCGACTTCGGACTTGCGCGGATCGAACCGGCCGATCCAGACGATGCCGAAGTCGCCGTGATCGACGGCGATGCGGCACGCCGCGTCGAGCAGCTCCTGGGCGTCGCGGATGCGCAGGATCGCGCCGTTGATGCCGCTCAGCACCGCATAGATGCGCGTGAGCCGCGCGATCCTCTCCTGCTGAAGCTTGCGATCGCTGATGTCCCGAAGGAAAAACGAGAGCATCTGGCGCCCGCCGAGCTGCACGTCGCTGAATGTGATTTCCAGCGGAATCTCGTGCCGGTCGCGATGCAGTCCCACGTATTCGGCAGGCTTGCGGTGCAATGCGCGAGGACGAAATCCGAGATCGTGCTGGAACTGCTCGTTCTGCGCAGAGCGCAGGTGGCCCGGCTGCAGCATGTCCGAACGGCAGCCGGCGAGGTCCTGCGGGTCGTACCCGAAGATGGTCTGCACCGCGTAGTTCGCGTATTCGATCAACCCCTGGTCGTTGACCATGATGACCGCGTCCATGCTCGTCTCGAGGAGCACGCGATATTTCTCCTCCGCGACAGCGAGCGCCTTCCACGCGCGCTCATCCTCGGCGCGGCGGCGTCTTTGCTCGAGGGCGCGCCGGGTCGCGGGTCCGAGACGGGACATCCGGTCTCGCGGGAGGTAATCGTCGGCGCCGCTGCGGATCGCATCCAGGGCCGCCTCGAGCTCGGTCGAGGCGGAAACGAGTATCACCGGCGTGTCGGAGCGCGCGCGCACGAGCTGGAGCGCGCGCAACCCGCCGAGCTGCGGAAGTTGATGGTCGGCGAGGATGAGATCGTAAGCGCCGTCCAGGTGTGCGACGAACTCGGGCTCGGTGCTCACCTGCGCCCAGTCCGGCTCGAGACCGGCGCCTTTGAGCTCGCTGATCATCGGATCGGCGTCGAGGGCAGCGTCCTGGAGTATCAGTACGCGAACGCGCATCGATTCCGAAGCTGCGGCCTCGGACGTATGTCCATCATGTGCACTCATGCGCTGCGTAATCCCACGTTGATGCGCGGCGCGGGGATCCGGCTGCGTGTGAGTTGATCGGGGTCCGGCCACGGCAGGCGCGGAGTGAAACGACAGCGGGCGCAAGCTGATTCGCGCTCTACCTCCGAGCGTCATGACAGCATCATTCTGCAGCCTGCGCGAGCACGATATCATAAACGTGCGGCGCCCTGCGCTGTGGCAAACCCCCACGACGTGGACCTCATCCCTTTGCGTAAGGCGAGCGCGGGATCGCCGTCGCGGCGGGATCGCACGCGTCTCCCTGCACCGTGGCGGAGCACACGCGGGTGCTGATACCCGCCGCGCTGCGGCTGCGCAATGCGCTGTGCACCGCGCACAGCGCGTGGCTGGAGAAATCGACTTACGGCCTTTACTTCGGGGAAGGGGTTCGTGAACGCCGCCGCATCGGCCGCGGGGCAGCCGGTGAAACTCGTCAACCCCGGGGTGCTGCGTTAAAATCGGGGCCCCACCTGCAGAACCCCCAGATGACCGATTCCAACCTGTTCGAAGGCGAGCTGCACGATGCGATGCAGCAGCTTTACGACGAAACCATAGAAGCGATGCAGCTCGCGAAAGCGAGCCCCGACCTGGACGACCTCGCCGCGGTCTTCGCCGTCGCCCTGCTCAAGCTCGGCCTGGCGACCGGTTTCGTCGAGCAGCGCCATCCCGGCTTCGCCAAGGACGTCGAAGAAAAACGCCAGCGCGTGATCGCAGCGCTCACGCAGAAGCACTGAGATGCACACCGGTGAGACAGAGACTGCAGTGAAGCTGCCGATCTACCTGGACAACTCCGCAACGACCCCGCTCGACCCGCGCGTGATCGACGCCATGCTGCCGTACCTCACGCAGCACTTCGGCAACCCCGCGAGCACCACGCACGAATTCGGCCGCGTTGCGAGCCGCGCGGTCGAAGCCGCGCGCGCGCAGGTCGCGGCGCTGGACAACGCGGACGATCGCGAGATCGTATGGACTTCGGGCGCCACCGAATCGAACAATCTCGCGATCAAGGGCGCGGCGTTGGCGCCCAAGGCGCGAGGCAAGCACCTCGTGACGCTTCAGACCGAGCACAAGGCGGTGCTCGACACCATGAAAGAGCTCGAGCGCGTCGGATACGAAGTCACCTACCTAGCGCCGGAGGCGAGCGGCCTCGTAGACCTCGCGCGCTTCGAAGCGGCGCTGCGGCCGGACACCGTGCTCGCTTCGGTGATGCTGGTGAACAACGAGATCGGCGTCATCCAGGACATCGCCGCGCTCGGCGCGCGCTGCCGCGCCCGCGGTATCCTTTTTCACGTCGACGCCGCGCAGGCCACCGGAAAAGTGGCGATCGATCTCGCGCAACTGCCCGTTGATCTCATGTCGCTCACCGCGCACAAGACCTACGGGCCGAAGGGGATCGGCGCGCTGTACGTGAGGCGCGAGCGTAGCGTGCGGGTCGCCTCCCAGATGCACGGTGGAGGCCACGAGCGCGGATTGCGCTCGGGGACGCTCGCGACCCACCAGATCGTCGGCATGGGCGAATGTTTCAGGATCGCCGGCGCCGAGATGGCGGTCGAGGTGCCGCGCCTGCGGGCGCTGCGCGACAGGGTGTGGGCGGGGCTGCGCGACCTCCCGTATCTGCGCGTGAACGGCGACATGGACCGCCGCATCGCGAACAACCTGAATCTCAGCGTGGCGCTGCAAGACTGCGACGCGCTGGTCACTTCGCTCACCGACATCGCGGTGTCTTCCACCTCGGCGTGCTCCTCGGGAAGCGCCATGCCGTCGCACGTCCTGCAGGCGCTCGGGCCGATCAGCGCGAGCACGCTGAGGCTGACGGTGGGCCGCTTCAATACCGAAGCGGAGATCGACCACGCGGTGCGTCACCTGCGCCGCAAGCTCGAGGAATGCCGCGCCGGCGAGCGCGCGGCGACCGCGTGAGCGAAGCCGAACACAAGCCGGCTTCCGTCGGTGCGCTGTCGCGCGAGACGGCAGAACGGCAGTTCAGGATGCTGATCGAGTCGGTCACCGACTACGCGATTGTTCTTCTCGACCCGGAAGGCCGCGTGGTCACCTGGAATGCCGGCGCGCAGCGCACCCAGGGCTACGCAGCCGACGAGATCATCGGCCAGCATTTTTCCCGTTTCTATCCCGCGTCGGCGATCGACCGCGGCTGGCCGCAGCACGAGTTGAAGGTCGCCCGCAGCGAGGGTCGCTTCGAGGACGAGGGGTGGCGCGTCAGGAAGGACGGGGTCCCGTTCTGGGCGAACGTCATCATCACGGCGCTGAAGGACGAGTCCGGCACGCTCGTCGGCTTCGGCAAGATCATCCGCGACATGACCGAGCGCCGCCGCGAGCAGGAGACGCTGCGCCAGAGCGAAGAGCGCTTCCGCCTGCTCGTCGAAGGCGTGAAGGACTACGCGATCTTCATGCTCGACCCCGAAGGGCGCATCACGAGCTGGAACGCCGGCGCCGAGCGCAGCAAGGGCTACACCGCCGACGAGATCATCGGCCAGCATTTTTCGACGTTCTACCCGCCGGACGCGCGCGCGGTCGACTGGCCTGCCCACGAGCTTCGCGTCGCACGCGCCGAGGGGCGTTACGAGGAAGAAGGCTGGCGGGTCAGGAAGGACGGCACCCGTTTCTGGGCGAGCGTCGTGCTGACACCGGTGTACGACCGCACCGGCGAGCTGCGCGGCTACGCCAAGGTGACTCGCGACCTCACGCAGCGGCGGCACGTCGAAGAGCTGCAGGAGGCTAGCCGGCAGATGGGCGAGTTCATCGCGATGCTCGCCCACGAGCTGCGCAACCCGCTCGCGCCGATCCGCAACGCGCTGCAGGTGATGGGACTGAGGCGCCTGGGCGACCCGCAGCTCGAATGGTGCCGCGACGTACTCGAGCGCCAGGTCACGCACCTGGGTCACCTCGTCGACGACCTGCTCGACGTGAACCGCATCACGAGCGGCAAGATCCTGCTCAAGCCCGAAGCGGTCGACCTGGCGTCAGTGATCGAGCGCGCGGTGGAGTCGAGCACGCCGCTCTTGCAGCAGCGCAGGCACCGCCTCGAGATCGAACTCCCCGCGACGCCTCTCCTGGTGCGCGGCGACGCGACCCGGCTGTCCCAGGTGTTCCTCAACCTCCTCAATAATGCGGCGAAATACACGCCTGAAGGCGGCGTGGTGCGTATCGGCGCCGCCGCCGAAGGCGAACAGGCGGTGGTGCGGGTGTGCGATAACGGGGTGGGCATTTCTTCCGATCTGCTGCCCAAGATATTCGATCTGTTCGTGCAGGGAAGCCGCACGCTAGACCGTTCCGAAGGCGGTCTCGGAATCGGGCTGACGCTGGTCCGCGAAATCGTCCGCCTGCACGGTGGTCGGGTGGCGGTATCGAGTCCCGGTCCGATGCTGGGCAGCGAGTTCGCCGTGAGCCTGGCGCTGCTGCGAACCGGCGCCGCGGAGCCGCAGAAAAACGGCGAAAACCGAAAAGAACACGCGGCGCCTTTCAGTCGGCGGGTCCTCGTAGTCGACGACAACCGCGACTCCGCGGACAGCATGGCGATGTTGCTGCGCGCGACCGGGCACGAAGTCGAGACCGCGCACGACGGCCCCGACGCGCTCGAGCGCGCACCGCACTACCTGCCCGAATACGTCCTGCTCGACATCGGTCTGCCCGGCATGAGCGGCTACACCGTCGCCGAGCGGCTGCGTGCGCTGCCGGGATTGCGCAACGTGAAGGTCATCGCGATGACCGGGTACGGCCAGGAGGAAGACCGCAAGCGCTCGCGTGAAGCGGGTTTCGACCATCACCTCGTCAAACCGGTCGATTTCGACACCTTGTGCTCCATCCTGGGCCCGGACGAAGCGCCCGCGGCTTGAGGCCGTAGCAGCGGCCCGTCGGCACGACTCGTGCTCCTCCCGGGTATCACCCTGAGGAGCGACGTATGAAACGAGCAGACCACGGCACCCGACTCGAAGGCACGCCCAAGCACGAGAAACCTCCCGAGCCCGCCGCGCAAACCGGGAAAAACCCGAAGGATGCGCGCGAGAACGACGCCAAGCTCGCCGAGAACCAGAAGGACCTCGGGGTCGAGCCCGACCACAAGACGAAAGACATGGAAGAGACCGGCCGAGGCACTTTCCCTTAACCGCTCGGGTCGCGCAGAGCCGCCCCGAGCGTGTCCAAGGGCGGCCTCGCCGGCAGCAACTTCTTTCGATTGCCGACTGTGGAAGCGGCGGCTGCAGGCGAGGCGCCTGCGCTACGTGTTTGAGCGGCGCAGCGGGTGGTACTCGGGGTCGACGATCGCAACGAGCTGGCTGCTCGTGGGGGCGGGGGCCGACCGCGGCGGGCACAGCATGTTGAACGAGGCGATGTTCGAGTAGCGGTTGAGCGGGTTGCCGAAGTAGTTGTTCGGGTTGAACAGGGTGGGAATGTGCCACCACGCGCGATAGCCCAGTGCGTCGAGCGTTTCTATCAGCGCTTTTGATTTATCGATGCGATCGTTTTCCACCTACAGCACCGGGCTGAACCGTGCGATGGTGCGGCGGCCGCTCTCGAGCACTTGCTGCTCCATGCCCTCGACGTCGATCTTGATGAGATCGACACGCGCATAAGGCTTCAGCAGATCGTCGAGCGCCTTCACGTCGACGGCTATGCCGCGTGCGACCGTGCCCCGCTCGTGCAGCTCCACACCGCCGAAATTTCCGGTGTCCGCGTAATCCGCGGGCGCGAATTCGAGCGCGATCGCGGTGTCGCCGCAGCCGCAATTGAAAGCATCGACGTTCACGAGGCAGTTCAGCGCGAGATTCGCGCAGAGGGTGTGGAAGATGACCGGCTGCGGCTCTATCGCGGCGAGGCGTCCGTGCGGCCCGACGCGCGTGGCGAGGCCGACCGAATGCGAGCCGATGTTCGCTCCGACTTCCACGACGACATCGCCGGGCTTGCAATACTCGAGCAGAAGCTGCGATTCGATTTCGCCGTACTCGCCGTATTCGATCAGCGCCCGGCCGACGTAAACGTCGTTCTCGTTGGCGAGGAACCACCCGTGGCGGCCTTTGACGAGCTTGTTGAAGCCGGCAAGGCTCTGTACGCGCTGCGGGGCGGGTTCGCTATCGACCGCGCCTGGGGCGCGAGCCGCACGGCGTTCGGAAAACAGGGTCTGCACCCGCCGCGTGATCAGCATGAATGTGGGATATACCGCAAGTGTGGTCACGCGCATGATAGCGCGGCGGCCGCGCCGCGATCGAATTGACACTCGCCCCACGCGCTCGCTACCCTCGCCCCTTCGCCTTTCGGACCGCACGCATCGCACCATGGGATCGACCGCAGTAGAGAAGACACTCGCCGTCAAAAGCGGCATGGCGAGCGTGAAGCCGGGGGACGTGGTCTATCCCCAGCCCGACTTCGTCATGATTCACGACGGCGTGGTCATGGGCGCCAAGCGCGAGCTCGACGCGCTCGGCATCGACCGCCTCGCGGCGCCCGACAAGGTCGTGATGGTGACCGACCACGACGTGATTTACGGCAGCTCGCGCGCAGCCGAGCGCGGCGCCTACAACCGCGAAGCCGCCCGCCGCTGGGGCGTGAAGAATTTCTTCGACGTCGGACGCGGCGGCCACGGTCACGTCTTCCCGATGGAAACCGGCATGCTGCTGCCGGGGATGTTCTACTTCGACAACGACCGCCACAGCACCAACGCCGGGGCGATCGGCGCGTTCGGCTTTCGCATGGGCACCGAGATCAGCCGCGTGCTCGCGACCGGCACCAACTGGGTGATGGTGCCGAAGACCGTCCGGCTCACGATCAAGGGACGCCTCGCGCCCGGCGTCCACGCGCGCGACGTCGGTTTCCGCATCGCCGCGCTGCTGGAATCAGGCGAGCTCGCCGCCGACCTCGATTACCGCGTGCTCGAATACGCGGGCGAGCTCGACCAGTTCGATCTCGCCGCGCGCACCGCGCTGTGCTCGAGCCCGACCGAGATGCGGGCGTACGGCGTTTTCGTTCCGCCTTCCGCAGCGGTCCTCGCGCATGCGAAAGCCAAGGCGCAGCGGCCTTACACCCCGATCTTTCCGGACGCCGATGCGCAGTACGATGCCGATCTCGACCTCGACGTGAGCGCGCTCCAGCCGCAGGTCGCGAAACCCGGCGGCGTCCAGCACTCGGTCGACCTCAGCACGGTCGCGGGCACTCGCATCGACCACGTGTTCCTCGGCTCGTGCGGGTCGAGCTTCTTCGAGGACATGCAAAGCGCCGCGGCCATACTCGACGGGCGCAAGCTCGCGCCCCACGTTCGCATGTTCGTCGCGCCGGGATCGGAGCAGTCGACTCAGCGCATGGCGCGCGAAGGCGTGCTGCAGATCTTCCTCGAAGCCGGCGCGGTCATGCTCCCTGCCGGCTGCGGCCCGTGCAACGACGCGGTGATCGGCCCGGTGCACTCGGGCGAAGTCTCAATCTCGACCGCGGCGAACAACAACTTCGGCCGCTTCGGCGCGAAAGACGCGCAGCTCTACCTCGGCAGCCCGGCGACGGTGGCGGCCTCGGCAGTGGCCGGCGTCATCGCCGACCCCCGGGAAATCAAATGACCGACCCATTTCAATGGAAGCTCGCGGGCCGCTGCTACAAGCTCGGGCATGACGTTCCGCATCCGGGCGGTGTGGTGCCGGCCCGGATCATCGTCGGACGCCACTTCGACGCCAAAGACATCGTTCCGCATCTGTTCGAGGAGACCGACCCGGGTTTTCACGAGCGCTGCAGGCCGGGCGACATCATCGTCGCGGGCCGCAACTTCGGCATGGGCCCGAAGATGAACGGCTACATCGCGATGCAGGCCCTCGGACTCGGCCTCGTCTGCGAGTCGATGCCGTTTCTCGCCTACCGCGCGGCCGTGGGGTGCGGGCTGCGAGTCATGAGCGACTGCGTCAACGTGCTCGAGATGTGCGAGACCGGCGACGAGCTCGAAGTCGATTTCCGCGACGGTTTCTTCGTCAACCGCACGCGCAACATCCAGCGCGAGTACCCGCCGGTGCCCGACAACCTCCTCGAGCTGATCGAGCTCGGCGGCAACACCGGCTGGCTCAAGCAATGGTGGGCGGCGCAGCAGGGCGACGCGGCGCGCGCGTGATGCCCCTGCGGCAGCGCGCCGGTGCGCTCGTTCTCGCCGCGGCTTGCGCGTGCGTGCACGCCGCCGACAAGGAGCCTCAGTGCGGCGCCGTCACGGCAGACCCCGCGCTCGCGGTCCAGGCGTGCACCCGCCTGATCGAGTTCGGCAGCCTCGAGCGCCCCGATCTCGCGAAAGCCTATTACACCCGCGGCACCGAATGGGCGAACCAGGGCAATGCCGATCGCGCCATCCCCGATTTCAATCTCGCCATCGAGCTCGACCCGAAGCTCGCCGCGGCTTACTACAACCGCGCGCTCGCGTGGTCGGCCAAAGGCGACGCCGACCGCGCGGTCGCGGATTACGGCGCGGCGATGAAGCTCAGCCCGACCGACCCGAACCCGTGGCTCGGCCGCGCCGCCGAATGGATCGCCAAAGCGGATTACAAGCGTGCGACAGCCGATTACGAAGACGCGCTGCGCCTCGATAGCCGGTCGTGGCAGGCTTATTTCGGCCGCGGCCGCGCGCGCTTCTACGGCGGCGAATTCATGCTCGCCGCCTCCGACTTCTACCGCGCGCACCAGCTCGAGCCGGGCATTTACCCGGCGCTG
>JAQGNC010000335.1 GCA_028292065.1 Betaproteobacteria bacterium | reverse complement strand
CCGCCAGATGCGCAAGGTCCTCGACGAAAATCCCGCGTTGAGCCACGAGACCGTCGGACTGAGCGACGTCGACGTGCTTCAGCGCATGGGACTCGAGGAGTCCTCGCCCGAAGGCCTGTTCTTTCCGGACACGTTCCACTTCAGCACCGGCACGAGCGACCTGAACATCCTGCGCAGGTCGTACGATCTCATGCAGAGACATCTCGCCGCGCAGTGGGCGCAGCGCAGCCCCGACCTGCCGCTGGCCACGCCCTACGAAGCGCTCACCCTCGCCTCGATCGTCGAGAAGGAGACCGGCAAGGCGGTCGAGCGCTCGATCATCTCCGCGGTATTCCTCAACCGGTTGAAGCTCGGCATGAAGCTGCAGACCGACCCGACCGTGATCTACGGCCTCGGCGAGACTTTCGACGGCAACCTGCGCAAGCACGACCTGCTCTCCGACACCCCTTACAACACCTACACGCGCGTCGGCATGCCGCCCACGCCGATCGCGATGCCGGGACTCGCCTCGCTGCACGCCGCACTGCATCCGGCGCCGACCGATGCGCTGTACTTCGTCGCGAAAGGCGACGGGAGCTCGCACTTTTCGCGCAGCTTCGAAGAGCACGACCGCGCGGTCACCAA
This sequence comes from Betaproteobacteria bacterium, assembly GCA_028292065.1. Lineage (GTDB taxonomy): Bacteria > Pseudomonadota > Gammaproteobacteria > Burkholderiales > SG8-41 > JAQGMV01. The sequence goes on along the minus strand of JAQGNC010000335.1, from coordinate 5,813 downwards.
GTACCAGCGATCGGGTAAGAAGTGATGCGCAGCCGTTTCATCACGGTCGAAGGCCTCGACGGGGCAGGGAAGAGCACCCAGCTCGATCTGGCGAGCACTTTCCTCGAGCAGCGCGGAATACCGCTATGCGTCACGCGCGAGCCCGGCGGCACGAAATCAGGCGAAGCGCTGCGCGCTCTGCTGCTCGATTCGAAACAGGCGTTGCACCCGGAGACCGAAACGCTGCTGATGTTCGCCGCGAGGCGCGAGCACATCCATGAAGTCATCGAACCGGCGCTGGCGCGAGGGGACTGGGTGTTGTGCGACCGTTTCACCGACGCGAGCTACGCGTACCAGGCGGGCGGCAGCGGCGTGGCGTGGGCAAAGATCGCCGCGCTCGAAGCGTGGGTGCAGGGCGGGCTCGAGCCCGATCTCACCCTGTATTTCGACGTGAGCCCCGAGGTCGGCCGCACCCGCGCGGGTGCGATCAAGACGCCGGACCGCTTCGAACAGGAGCAAAGCGGCTTCCACGCGCGGGTGCGCGCGGCGTATCTGCGGCGGGCCGCGGAAGCCCCGCGCCGGATCCGCGTGATCGATGCGAACCGCAGCGTCGATGAGGTCAGCGCCGCGGCGCGCGAAATCCTGGTGTCGTTGTGCGAAGCGCCATGATGCAGCCGCTGCCCTGGCATCAGGCCGATTTCGACAAACTGCTCGCCGCGCGCGCGACGCTTCCGCACGCCCTCCTTTTGCACGGCGCTCGCGGCACGGGCAAGCTCGATTTTGCGCGCGCGCTGGCGCAGGCGCTGCTGTGCGAAGCGCCTGCGGCAGGGGGCCACGCGTGCGGCGCGTGCGGCGCGTGCGCCTGGTTCGAGAGCGGCGCGCATCCGGACTACGCCCGGGTCGAGCCGCTCGACACCGAGGAGCGCGAAGGCGAGGAGGGCGAGAAGGCCGACAAAGGCAAGAAGGCGACCGTGATCAAGATCGAGCAGATCCGCGATCTCACCGCTTTCGTCAACGTCGGGAGCCAGCGCGGCGGCCGCAAAGTCATCGTGATCCACCCTTGCGAAGCGCTCAACCCGAACGCGGCGAACGCGCTCCTGAAAAGTCTCGAGGAGCCGCCGCCGCGGACCCAGTTCATCCTGGTCTCGCACCGGCCGCATCAGCTGCTCGCGACGATCAAGAGCCGCTGCTCGCAGCTCGCGCTGCGCGCGCCCGATTCCGCGACCGCTGCGGCGTGGCTCGCGGCGCGCGGCATGCGCGACCCGGCGCTCGCGCTCGCCTACACCCGCGATGCCCCGCTGCTGGCCGTCGAGCTCGGCGACTCCGGGTATTGGGGCACCCGCGCCGCGTTCCTGCGCCACCTCACCGCGCGCGAGCTCGACGTGCTGGGCGCGTCGGAAGCCGCGCGCGATTTTCCGCTCCCGCACGTGGTGACGTGGCTGCAGAAGTGGGCGTACGACGTGGTGTGCTTTTCCGTGCTCGGCACGGTGCGCTACAACCCCGACCAGCGCGACGCGATCGCGCGAGTCGCCTCGGCGGTGGAGCCTCTCGCGGCGATGCGCTTCTACCGCGACATGGTGAAGCAGCAGCGCATCGCCCAGCACCCGCTCAACGCGCGCCTTTTCATCGAGCATCTGCTCCTCGCTTACCGCGATCTCGTCCAGCCCCAGGGTCTTGCCGCATGAACCTCGTCGATTCGCACTGCCACCTCGATTTTCCGGACCTCGCCGCGGACACCCCCGGCGTGCTCGCCGACATGGCCGCGCACGGCGTGTCGCACGCGCTGTGCGTGTCGGTCACGCTCGAGGATTTTCCGAAGGTGAGGGCGCTCGCGGAGAATCACGAGAACCTCTACGCGTCGGTCGGCACCCACCCGGATTACCCCGATCATCCGCTCGTCACCGTCGACGAGCTCGTCAGGCTCGCCGACCACCCCAAAGTGGTCGCGATCGGCGAGACCGGGCTCGATTACTTCCGCCTCGAAGGCGACCTCGAGTGGCAGCGCGAGCGTTTTCGCACCCACATCCGCGCCGCGCGCAGCATCGCCAAGCCGCTCATCATCCATACGCGCTCGTCGGCTGAAGACACCATCGCGATCATGCGCGAGGAGCGCGCGATCGAGGCCGGCGGGGTCATGCATTGCTTTACCGAGACCTGGGAGACCGCGCAGGCGGCGCTCGACCTGGGCTTCTACATCTCGTTCTCGGGCATCGTGACGTTCAAGAACGCCGTGGCCCTGAAGGAGGTGGCCAGGCGCGTTCCGCTCGAGCGCATGCTGGTCGAGACCGATTCGCCGTATCTCGCGCCAGTGCCGTATCGCGGCAAGACGAACCGGCCGGGGTGGGTCAAATACGTCGCCGAAGAAATCGCCCGGCTGCGCGGCATTCCATTCGACGAGGTCGCATCCGCGACCACGGCCAATTTTTTCCGTTTATTCAAGATCGAGGGGCACACCGCTTGAACCGACTGATACGCACCCTGGCGCTGGGCGCTGCTTTTTGCTTCGCGTCCCGGGCCTTTGCCGGCACTTACGACGCCCTGCTGCGCGCGATCGAGATCGACGACTCGCGCACCGTCGCCGCGCTTCTGAAGCGCGGCGTCGACGTCGAGACCGTCAACCCGAAAGGCGACACCCTGCTGATGATCGCCGCCAGGAACGGCAAGCCCGAGCTCGTCAAGACGATCCTCGCCGCGAAGCCCAAGCTCAACGCCCGCAACGCCCATGGCGAGAGCGCGCTCATGCTCGCCGCGATCAACGGCCGTGCGGACGTGGTGAAGATGCTCCTCGACGCCGGCGCCGACGTGAACCAGCCCGGGTGGACCGCGCTCATGTATGCCGCGACCAGCAACCGCATGGACGTCGCGCGCCTGCTGCTCGCCCGCGGCGCCCAGGTCAACGCGACCGCCCAGAACGGCACCACCGCGCTCATGATGGCTTCGCGCGAAGGTCACCTGCCGATGGTCCTGCTGCTGCTCGAGAACGGCGCCGACGTGAACTACACCTCGGCGTACGGCTATAACGCGCTGGGCGTCGCCAAAGAGCGCGGCCAGCGCGAGATCACCGACGTCTTGGTGAGGGCGGGCGCGGGGCGGTAACAGCGGAGCCTTAAGCGGTCGACGGGTCTGCCGCCTCGATTCTATTTATGCGCATAATGTGTATTATGTAAAATACGCGCACACGCCGATCCAGCCACGTTGCTCTGCTACGGGTTCGTCTCGGCGTCCCTTCACCTGGCCTGAGGGCGATTGATCACGGCCCCGCCGTGGAGCGTGTTGTTCGCGCCGATCTGCGCGCGATTCCCCAGGTCGATCGCCACCTTGCGCCCGCCGGATAACGTAATGGTGTTCGCGTCTACCAGCGCTGCGGCCTGGTTGTCGCGCCCGTAATTCGTGAAGCGGATGGCGCCGCCGTCGCTGCGGCTATAGGTGAACACGTTCCGCACGACATCGATGCGATCGCCGGGCGCCACGGTGTTGAGGCTGGGAGCGATGTACGACTCCACGAACTCGTTGTCTGCGATGAGCAGCTTGCGGATATTGCCCTGCGCGAGCGAACCGACCGTGCTCGTGCCGACGATGTTGGAGCCCTCGAAGCGCGAATTGACGATGCTGACGGAGCCTTGCAGGTCCTGTATTGCCGCCGGGACGTTCACGAACCGCGCGCCATCGAACGTCAGCCTGGCGTTATGCATGACGCCGTCGAAGAACACGACCCCGAGGTTGGGCGCATCGCGCACCTGGGCGCTGAAGTCGATGCGATTGAACGTCGCGAAGACCGCCACGTATTGCGTGTAGCCGTTGACGGGGCGGCTCGCGGGGGTGTTGCACGCAAGGTGCCGATTGGCGCTTGCCGGATTGACGCACCGTCCATCGAAGGTCACCGAACGGTCGATCGACATGTTCATTTCAGCGTAGCCGGAGGCCACCGCCGTTTTGAGGCAGGCGAAATCGCAGCCTACGAAGCGCGTGCCGCCGCCGATCACGACGTTGCGCACGTTGTGAGCGCCGATCGCGCCGGACACGCCGCGGAACAGGCTGCGGTTGACGCGGATCATATTGCCGGGTGAGTCGGTGCTCGACGCGGTTCGCGAAACACACGCATAGTTACCGACTTCGTCGATCATGTCGCGCGAGGTCTCGCACGTCAGGCCATCGATATCGACCAGATCGAAGGCGACACTGTTGATCCCTACCGCGCTGTAATACAGGTTGCGGCTGCGCATGTTGCGCACGAACAAGCGCGGCGCCGGACCCGCCGCGAGGACCGGGCTGAATGCGACGGATGCCCCGCACATGTCCAGCGACACCGTCACATCGGTGCCCGTGATGAAAAGGCCGGTGTTGTACGAGGGCCCTGTGCGCACTTCCGGGTTGTCGCAGCCCGGCGTCACGATTTCGGCATTCCGTGCGCCGACAAGCGCGACATTGCTTCTGGTCACGTTCACGAACGCCAGCGTGGTGCCGAGCAGATAGCGACCGGCGGGAAAGAGAACCACGCAGTGCACGGTCGAAGAAGGGCACGCATCGTGCGCCCTCTGAATCGCCGCGCGATCGTCGGTGATGCCGTCGCCCTTCGCGCCGAAATCCCTGACGCTGACGGTCTCGTGCGGCCGGTCCTTAGCCGGGCGCGAGACGGCCCCCGTGCCCCCCTGCCCCGCGCCCGGGGCAACGGCGCCGGCCGCGGGCGTACACGCCGAGAAGCACGCAGCCGCGAGGAGCGCGGCTGCGCACCGCGTGATCGAGTATGTCATCGCGCGTCGGTGGCGATGTTCACCGTTCGTCAGGCCGCTCGCAGGTCGAGCCGTCGGGACGCGGCGCCCAATGCGTGCAGGCAAACTCCGGGCGATGTCCCGACGATTCGCGAGCTCATGTGCGTTTAGACGCGCTCGATGATCGCTGCCAGTCCCTGCCCGCCCCCGATGCACAGGCTGACCAGCGCGTAGCGGCCGCCGCTGCGCTGGAGCTGGCGCGCGGCGGTCAGCGCGAGCCGGGCGCCCGATGCGCCGAGCGGGTGGCCTACGGCAATGGCGCCGCCGTTCGGGTTCACGCGAGGATCGTCAGCCTCGACGCCGAGACCTTTGAGGCACGAGAGCACCTGCGCCGCGAAAGCCTCGTTGATCTCGATCACGTCCATGTCCTTGATCGTGAGGCCGGCACGGGCGAGCGCTTTGAGCGACGCGGGAACGGGGCCGATGCCCATGATCTGGGGCTGCACACCCATGGCGCCGGTCGCGATCACCCTCGCGAGCGCTTTCACGCCGGCTTTCTCACCGGCTTTTTTCGAGCCGACGATCATCGCGACCGCGCCGTCGTTCACGCCCGAAGCGTTGCCGGCCGTGGTGACGCCGCCTTCGTACAGCGATTTCATCTTCGACAGCGCTTCGGCGGTGCTGCCGGGGCGCGGATGTTCGTCTTCGGAGACGGCAGGCACCGGCCCTTTGCGCGACGCCGGCATCTCGACCGGCGCGATCTCGCCTGCGAAGAAGCCCTCGCCTTTCGCGATCTGGTAGCGCTGCTGCGAGCGCGCGGCGTATTCGTCGGCCTGCTCGCGCGTGATGCCGTACTCGCGTGCGAGGTTGTCCGCGGTTTGCGGCATCTGGTCGTCACCGAAGCGCTTGACGAGCTTCGGATTGGAAAAGCGCGGGCCGATCGTGCTGTCGGCCATCTTCTGGTCGCGGCCGTACGGGCTCTCGGAGCGGCTGATCACGATCGGCGCCCGGCTCATGCTCTCGACACCGCCCACGATGAACACGTCGCCTTCGCCGCAAGTCACCGCGCGCGAGGCATAGACCAGCGCGTCGAGGCCGCTCGCGCAATTGCGCTGGAGCACCGTT
>JAQGNC010000327.1 GCA_028292065.1 Betaproteobacteria bacterium | reverse complement strand
ACCTCCTGGCGTTCAAGGAGGGAAACCTTGGTTTCCCTCCTTGGCGTTCATCCGCCGCGGCGCGCAGCGCCGAAGGCAAACAGTAGCCGCAGGCTACTGTTTGCCTTCGAGCCTCAGCAGCGCATGCACGATCTCCAGCACCATGCGCTTGTGATTGTCTTCAAGGGAATCGAACTTGCGCGCGACCCACGCCGGGTCTGCCTTGTACGGCGCCGCGTCCTGGCGCGTGCCGACCTGTGCGCGGTCCTGCTTGCGCTCGGCGTCGCCGAAGCGCAGCCAGTGCACTCCGACGTCGAGCCACAGCGCCATCGCGCGTATCTTGTCCTGGGAGGGTAGCGCGCCGGCGGTCAGCCACTTCCTCACCGCTTGCGTCGAAACGGGGTCGCCCCCGTAGCGCAGGTTGAACTCGCGCGCGACTTTCGCATAACCGGCGGCGTCCACTCCTGCCTTACGCAACGCGTCCTTGAGACGCTTGCTGAAAGCCTGTTTCTCGTCCACCAGAGCCATGCCGGGAAAGTATCACCAAGCGTGGCCGGCGATGGTTATCGAACATTGCTAAATACCGTAACTGAAAGTAACATCGATGACGTCGTAATTCGAGGCGATCGTCATGAGCGATGGAGCTGCAAACGCCGAACGGCTGGCGCTGGGCGCCGCGCTGGAGGCGATGCGGATCGGTGTCGCCGCCACGCGCGCCGGAAGAATCGATTACGCCAACCGTCACCTGTGCCGTCTGCTCGGCCTGACCGCGGAGGAGTTGAGCGGTCTGGACCTCGCGCAATTCAGGTTGGGCGCGCCGGCGCGTTTGCGGGTGGACATCCGCAGCGCCATCGACGCCGGCGACACGTGGCAGGGCGAAGTCGCACTCGAGACTCGCCAAGGCGCCCGGCACATGCTCGAGTCGTGTTACCCGCAGCAGGACGCAGGCGGCGGGGTCGTTCGCGTGCTGCATTTCTTTCACGAGCTGAGCGTGCTGCGCTCCGCCCACACCCTCTCCCGGCACGTGCTGCGCGATCGTGTGACGGGTCTTCCCAACCGCGGCCTGCTCGACGAAGCGCTGCTGACGCATATCGCCGCGGCGCGGCGCGAGCGCAACGTCCTCGCGGTGCTCTACACCGACGTCGAGCAGTTCAACTGCGTCAACCTCGTGCTCGATCGCGACGCCGGAGACGCGCTACTGAGAATGATCGCCGAGCGGATGCGGCAGAGCTTGCGCCAGAGCGACACGGTCGCACGCGTCGGCGGTGACGAGTTCGCGGTCATCATGCCGCGTGTGGCCGATCCGACGACGGTGGTGATGGCGGAGAAACTTCGCAGGGCGTGCAGCGGGTGGTACGAGGCGCAGGGAAAGCAGCACAGCGTGCACGTGAGTGTCGGCTCGAGCGTCTATCCCGCGGACGGCGAAACGGTGGAGGAGCTGCTGCGCGCGGCCGAAGCATCCATGTACCGCATCAAGGCGGCAGGCCGGCAGATTTACGGGCTGCTCGCGCCCTGCGTCGGGGTTCGCTACCCGATCGACGAATAAGGCTACTCGCCGCGATCATCGAGCGACCAAGCTCGTCATTGTCGGGGTTCGCTACCCGATCGACGAATAACGCTATTCGCCACGATCATCGAGCGACCAAGCTCGTCATTGTCGGGGTTCGCGACCCGATCGACAAATAACGCTATTCGCCGCGATCGTCGAGCGACCAAGCTCGTCATTCCGGACCGCGCGCCGCTCGAGGTGATCCGGAATCCATTTTGAATTGCTTCCAGACGAAGACGCGTTCCGGCCTGGCCAGAACGGCGTCAGAAAATCGCGGCCGAGGGAATAGTACAATCGGCGCGATGCGGCATCCTTCCTCTGAAAGCAAGATTCCACCATGAAACTCGGATTCATCGGATTGGGCGTGATGGGCGCGCCCATGGCAGGCCATCTCGCAAAGGCCGGGCACGAGGTCACGGTCTACAACCGCACGCGCAGCAAAGCGGACGCATGGGTGGCGCAACACGGCGGGCGCCCCGCCGCGACACCTCGCGAAGCCGCGGCAGGCGCGCAGATCGTGTTCTCGTGCGTCGGCAACGACGACGATCTGCGGCAGGTGACGATCGGCGCCGAAGGCGCTTTCCACGGCATGGCGCGCGGCTCCGTGTTCGTCGACCATACGACCGCGTCGGCGGCAGTGGCGGTCGAGCTCGAGACCGCCGGCGCCGCGCGCGGCATCGCGTGTCTCGACGCGCCGGTGTCGGGCGGCCAGTCGGGCGCGGAGCAGGGCATCCTCACCGTCATGGCCGGCGGCGATCCGGGCGCGTTCGAGCTCGCGCAGCCGGTGATCGCGCATTACGCGCGAGCGGTCACACTGATGGGACCGTCAGGCTCCGGCCAGAAGACCAAGATGGTCAACCAGATCTGCGTGGCGGGCGTGGTCGAAGGCCTGGCGGAGGGGCTCGCGTTCGCGCTGCACGCGGGGCTCGACGCGAAGAAAGTGCTCGGCGTGATCTCGAAAGGCGCCGCGACCTCGTGGCAGATGGAAAACCGCGGTGAGACGATGGTCGACGGCAAGTTCGATTTCGGCTTCGCGGTCGACCTCATGAGGAAGGACCTGCGCATCGCGATGGAGGAAGCGCGCGCCAACGGCGCCGAGCTCCCCGCGACCGCGCTCATCGACCAGTTCTACGCGAAGCTGCAGAAGCAGGGGCACGGCAGGATGGATACTTCCAGCCTGATGAAGCTCCTGAGCGAGCGCTGATGGCTTCGCTTCCCGCCCCTGTTCCTGCACTGCCCGCCGCCACCGTCACCCTCGTGCGCGACACGAGCGCGGGCCTCGAAGTGCTGATGCTCCAGCGCAATCACCAGTCGGGTTTCATGCCCGGCATGTTCCTCTTCCCCGGCGGCGCCCTCGATCCGGGCGATCGCAGTGACGCGGTGCTCGCGCGCTGCGCCGGTCTCACCGATACGGCCGCGAGTGCCGCGCTCGGAATGCAGAGCGGCGGCCTCGCCTACTGGGCCGCGGCGATACGCGAATCGTTCGAAGAAGCCGCGGTGCTGCTCGCGTACGGCGAGACCGGCGAGCTCGTGAACCCCGGCGAGGCGTCCCGCGCGAAGCGCTACGCCGAGTACCGGCGCCGTCTCAATGCGGGCGAGGACATCCTCGCGCAGATGCTCGAACGCGAAAGCCTGCGCCTCGCGGTCGACCGCCTGACTTATTTCAGCCACTGGATCACGCCGGTGAGTGCGCCGCGGCGCTACGACACGCGGTTTTTCGCCGCGGTCGCGCCCGAAGGCCAGGAAGCGTTCCCCGACAATGTCGAAGCGATCCACCACGTGTGGGTGAGCCCCGCTGAAGCCGTCGAGCGCCACCGGGCGGGCGTCTACAAGATGCGCACCCCGACGCTAACCACGCTCGAACAGTTCGCGCCGTTCGATGACACCGAAGCGCTGATCGCTCACCTGCGCGCGCAGACCGACATCCCCGCGATCCTTCCGCACATCGCGCCGAGCGGCAAACGGCTGCTGCCCGGCGAAGCGGGGTACGAAGCGCTCGCGGATGCGGAAGCGCAAGGCAAATGGAAAACATAGTTCCGGGGGTGCCGGTGGCGATCGGCCCCGGCGTCGTGCGGCTCACCGCGCCGAATCCCGGCGTGATGACCGGTCCGGGAACGAACAGCTATATCGTCGGCACGCGCGATCTCGCGGTGATCGATCCCGGCCCCGCGATCGACTCGCACGTCGACGCGCTGCGCAATGCGGTGGGGAATCGCCTGAAGTGGATCCTGTGCACGCACACGCATCTCGATCACTCGCCCGCCGCTGCGGCATTGAAGCGCGCGACAGGTGCGCGTATCGCCGGAATGCCGACCGACCAGGACGGACGGCAGGACGGCGAATTCATACCCGATCTCGTGCTCGGCGACGGTGACCGCGTGCCGGTCGAAGGCATGACGTTTCGTGCGGTCTTCACGCCGGGGCACGTCGCCAACCACCTGTGCTATCTCCTCGAAGAGCAGAAGCTCCTCTTCACCGGCGACCACGTGATGCAGGGCTCGACGGTCGTGATCTCGCCGCCGGGGGGCGACATGCAGGCATATCTCGCGTCACTCGAGAAGCTGCTCGCGCTCGATCTTGCCGCGTTCGCGCCCGGCCATGGTCACCTCATCCACACCCCGCACGACGAAGCGCGCAGGCTGCTCGCGCATCGGATGAAGCGCGAGCAGAAAGTCGTCGATGCGTTGGAGAGGAATGGCCCCGCAACGCTCGACGAGCTCGTGGTCGTTGCCTACGACGACGTTTCGGAGAAGCTTTACGGTCCCGCGAAGCGCTCGCTGCACGCGCACCTGATCAAGCTGGAGCGGGAAGGGCGCGCGACCGTCAGCGGCGAGCGGTGGTCGTTGAAGGATTGAGTCGTCCGCAGCGAGCAGCAGGGAAAAGCCGAAGCTTTAAGGCGGACCCTCAACCCGCGGGCAAGGAGGGCACCATGACCGCAAGGAAGCTTGAGGCAGGCGCAGTTCGTTTAGAAGCTCTGGTGGCGCAGGACCGGGATCTGCTCAAGGCGCTGGCGAAGGAAGCGCTGGAGCAGGTCATGCAGGGCGAGATGGCCGAGCTACTCGGTGCGGCCACGGGCGAGCGCACGGAGCAGCGCCGTGGTTATCGGGCGGGCTACTACAGCCGCGGACTGATCACGCGGGTCGGCAAGATCGAGCTGCGACTGCCGCGAGACCGCAACGGGGGGTTCTCAACGGCGCTGTTCGAGCGCTTCCAGCGCATCGAGAAGGCGCTGGTTGCTGCATCGGCGGAGATGTATGTGCAAGGGGTGTCCACGCGTAAGGTGAAGGCGATCACCGAAGAGTTGTGCGGCCATAGCTTCTCGGCCTCGGCGATCAGCGAGATCAACAAAGGGCTGGGCGCGACGCTCACGAAGTTCGCCCAGCGCCGGCTGACGGAGGATTACCCGACCTGATCCTGGACGCGCGCCACGAGGTGCGAGACGACCGGGTGATCCAGAGCCAGGCGGTGCTCATTGCGATCGGTATCAACTGTGAAGGCCATCGCCAGGTGCTGGCAATCGAGCTCGCCAATCGCGACAGTCACTCGAGCTGGCGCGAATTCCTGCTGGCGTTCAAGCAGGGCGGGCTGCGGGGCGTGGAGTTCGTCGTGTCGGACGATCACGCCGGATTGAAGAAGGCGATCTCCGAGGTTCTCCCGAAAGCGGCCTGGCAGCGCTGCTATGTGCATTCCTGAGGATTGCGCTGGATTGCCTGCCGCGCAAGGCCGACGACGATTGCATGCAGGAGCTGCGCTGGCTCTACGATCGACGCAACCTGACCGAGGCGCAGCGCGACCTGGCGGCGTGGCTGCAGCGATGGCAACGCAAATACCCGAAGCTCACCGACTGGGTAGAAGAGAACATCGAGTTCGCTCGATTCCGATAGGCTGACTTAGCGTCTGCCAACCACTCGCACACTCGCCGCGTCAATATGCGAGTTCTGCAACCTCTATTAGAGCAGCGTCGGCCTTATTCTGGAGATTGATATCCCCTGTCACCAAGACTACTCGTGTCGCCGGCTCCGCTCCCCCCTACGTCAGAATAGTTGTCGCCCCGATAGAATCGGTGAATAGGGGCGATGATGAGGGAACGAAGTGGCTCGATACGGACAGGCATTCAAGGATAGAGCGGTGGCGCGGTTGCTGCCGCCGG
>JAQGNC010000175.1 GCA_028292065.1 Betaproteobacteria bacterium | reverse complement strand
GGGGACGATTGCTCGAGTCTCCGGCCGGGCCGGCGTCACTTCTTGTCTGCGGCAGGCGAAGTGGCGGCGGCTGCGGCAGGCGCGGAGCCCGCAGTCGCCGAAGCCGAAGCGGACGCGCCGCTCGCGGATGCCGTCGCCTTGGCGTCGCCGCCCGGAACGACCGTCTCCAGCGCTTCCCACTTGCCGCCTTTGACGACGTAAATCGTGATCGGGCCGTTCTTCAGGTCGCCTTTGTCGTCGAACGCGATCGGGCCGATGACGCCCTGGTAGTTGGTCTTGCCGACTTCCGGCAGGAACTTGGCGGGGTCGCTCGAGCCTGCGCGCTTCATCGAATCGACGAAGACCATCACGGCGTCGTAACCCATCGGCGCGAAAAGCTGGACGTCCTGGTTGAACCGGGCTTTGTACTTCTTCAGGAAAGTCTCGCCGCCGGGCATTTTCTCTTTCGGCAGACCGGGGATCGACGCCATCGCGCCTTCGGACGCGGGGCCCGCGAGCTTGATGAAGTTGGGCGTCTGCATACCGTCGCCGCCGATGAATTTCGCCTTGATGCCGAGCTCGCCCATCTGTTTGACCATCGGGCCCGCCTGCGGGTCGATGCCGCCGAACATGACGAGATCGGGGGTGCGGCCTTTGATCTTGGTCAGGATCGCCTTGAAGTCGGTGTCCTTGTCGGTCGTGTGCTCGCGCGCCACCACGTCGGCGCCGAGCTCTTTCGCCGTCTTCTCGAACGCGTCGGCCAGGCCCTGCCCGTACGCGGTGCTGTCGTCGATCACCGCGACTTTCTTCGCTTTCAGGTTCTGGGCGGCGAAGCGCGCGATCGTCGGGCCTTGCTGGTCGTCATGGGCGACGACGCGAAACGTGGTCTTGAAGCCTTGCTGCGTGTATTTCGGGTTGGTCGACCCCGGGGAAATCTGGGGGATGCCCGCGTCCGAATACACCTTCGACGCCGGGATCGATGCACCCGAGTTGAAGTGACCGACCACCGCGACGACCTTCGCATCGACGAGCTTTTGCGCGACCGTCTGGGCCTTGGTCGGATTCGCTTCGTCGTCTTCCACCACGAGCTCGAGCTTCACCTTGCGCCCGCCGATCTCGACACCCTGCGCGTTGGCGTCTTCGACCGCGAGCTGTACGCCGTTGCGGATGTCGATGCCGATGTGGGCCTGGGGCCCGGTCAGGGGAGACGCGCTGCCGATTTTCACCGTTGCGGTTTCGATCGGTTTGGACGCTTCGGTCTTCGGCGTCGGCGGCTCGTCTTTCTTGCCGCAGCCTCCGAGAGCCGCGGCCAACGCGAGCGTGACTGCGGCGGATAGGACGTGTCTGCGATTCATGGCGTCTCCCTGACGTTTATTTTATTGTGGGTTTATCGGGTAGAGCTTACTTCTGCGCAAGGATCCACTCCACCAGCGTTTTGATGTCTTCGTCCTTCACGTGCGCGTTGGGCGGCATCGGGATGTCGCCCCACGTGCCCTTGGTGCCGTTTTTGACTTTCTTGATGAGGTCGGCTTCCGCGCCCTTGTTGCCGCGATACTTGTTCGCCACGTCCTTGTACGCCGGGCCGATGACTTTCTTGTCGACGCCGTGGCAGGTCATGCAGCCGCTCGCCTGGGCGAGCTTCTCGTTGGCGGTGGCGAGGGTGGGCAGCGCGAAAGCGGCGGCGAGTGCGGCGCAGGCGATGGTGCGTTTCATGGCGAATTCCTCAGTGGAAAATTTTTTTGGATTCTAACCCGAAGCACGGCGGTGCGCCGGGTTAACACATTGATAACGCGGGTGTAGCCGCTTCGTTTACCGCGCAGGCCCGCGATCGAGCAGGTTTTTGACTGCGGCGAGCGCAAAGACCGGAGGCAGGCACGTGGCGGCTACGCACAGCCACGCGCCGACGGCGCGGCCTTCGGGCCGCTTCATCGAGAGGGTCGGCGGCAGGTCGCCGGCGGTGTCGGGGATCGCGACGATCATCGTGTCGGGACGGTAGGTTCTGGCGAGCGCGTCGCGCCACGCAGCGACTTCCGCCGCTGCACCGCGAACGACCAGCAGGCGCGGCGGCGTGAGCGCTTCTTCGAGCGCGGTGAGCAGGCTCGCGTGGCCGGCGGGACTGCGCGTGACACTCGAGTGGAAACGCTTCAGCGTGCGCTCGGCGGCGGTCAGCCAGCGCGTCTCGCCGGTGAGGTGGCCGAGGCGCTGGAGCGCGAAAGCGGCGACGCCGTTGCCCGAAGGCGTGGCGCCGTCGTGGCCGGTCTTCGGCCGGTGGATGAGCCGCTCGTGATCGTCGCTCGTGAAATAGAAACCGCCTTCGTCCGTGTCTTCGAATCGGTCGAGCACGAGCGCGGCCAGCGCCTCTGCCCAGCGCAGGTCGTCGACGCGAAAATCGGTCTGCATCATCTCGACCAGCGCATCGAGCAGGAAGGCGTGGTCGTCGAGATACGCGTTGAGGTGCGCGCGGCCGTCTTTGTAAGTCGCGAGCAGCCGCCCGTCGCGCCACAGGGTCGCGCGCACGAATTCGATCGCACGCCGCGCCGACTCGATCCATTCGGGGCGGCCGAAGCTGCGACCCGCACGCGCCATGCCTCGGGCCATCAGCGCGTTCCAGCTCGTGAGCACTTTCTCGTCGCGGCCCGGGCGCACCCGCCGCTCGCGCGCCGCGAAGAGCTTGCGGCGTGCAGACTCGAGATTCGCTCGTGCGACCTCGATCGGGATCGAGAGGGTGGACGCGACTGGCGCCAGCGGCTGCGCCACGCGCAGGTTCCAGTAGCGTTCCTCGAAGTTCGGCGTTTCGGTGAGACCGTAATGAGGCGCCGCGACCGCGTACTCGTCGGGCGACAGCAGGCCCTCCGCTTCCTCCCGGGTCCACACGTAGAACTTGCCTTCCTCGCCTTCGGAGTCGGCATCGAGGGAAGAGTAGTAGCCGCCGTCGGGCGACTGCATCTCGCGCATCACCCACGCCGCGGTTTCGTGAGCGGCCCTGGCGTAGAGCGGCTCGCCGGTCGCGAGCCATGCATCGGCGTAGAGCGCGAGGAGCGGCCCGTTGTCGTAGAGCATTTTCTCGAAGTGCGGGATTCCCCAGGTGCGGTCGGTGCTGTAGCGGCAGAAACCGCCGCCGAGCTGGTCGAAGATGCCGCCTTCGGCCATGTGCGTGAGGGTGAGCTTCGCGATGTCGCCCGGCGTATCCCCGCCCTCGAGCACATGGCGCCGCAGGCAGAAAGCGAGCTCGAAAGGGTGCGGAAACTTGGGCGCATTGCCGATTCCGCCGTGCACGTCGTCGAACGCGCGGGCGAGCTCATGAACCGCGTCGTCGATCGGCGCGCGCTCGAGGGTCGGGGCCTGCGCCGGCGGCGGCGCGGTGCGTTTCAACGCGTCCATCAGCGACTCGTTCTGTTTCGCGATCTGGTCGCGCTGCCCGCGATACGCCTGAGCGATGCGCGCCAGAAGATCCTTGAAACCCGGCATGCCGTAGCGCGCGGTCTTCGGAAAATAGGTGCCGGCGAAAAAAGGCGTGCCGTCGGGCGCGAGGAACATCGTGAGCGGCCAGCCGCCCGAGCGCTGGGTGAGCATGCCGTGGGCGGTCTGGTAGATCTGGTCGAGGTCGGGGCGCTCTTCGCGGTCGACCTTGATGTTGACGAAGAGGCGGTTCATCTCGGCCGCGACGTCGGCGTCCTCGAACGACTCGTGCGCCATCACGTGGCACCAGTGGCACGCCGAATAACCGATCGACAGGAGGATCGGCTTGTCGTTTTCGCGTGAGAGCGCGAGCGCTTCCTCGCCCCATGGATGCCAGTCGACCGGGTTGTCGGCGTGCTGCTGGAGGTAAGGCGAGGTTTCGGTCGACAGACGGTTGGGCATGCTTGGCTCCCTGCAAGCGCTACGCCGTAAAGCACAGCTTTAACGCGAAGGACGCGAAGGACGCGAAGGAAAACCAGTTCTTTACGCCCCGTCGTCCCGGCTAGTGTGGCGAGTCACAAATTCGCAGAAGTATGGAAGGCCGTTCGTGCTGAGCTTGTCGAAGCATGAACACTGCCGTTCACCCTTCGACTGCGGCGCAGTGCGCCTGCTCAGGGCGAACGGATTG
>JAQGNC010000611.1 GCA_028292065.1 Betaproteobacteria bacterium | reverse complement strand
TCATCGTCTTGAGGAGCTCGGTGCCGAGGTGGCCGGTCGTGCCGTTGCCGGGCGAGCCGAAGGTGACGCTGTCAGGCTTCGCGCGCGCGAGTGCGATCGTCTCCTTCAGGTTTTTCGCGGGGAACGACGGGTGCGCGACGAGCACCAGCGGCGAGGTCAGCGCGAGGGTGACCGGCTGGAAATCCTTGACCGGGTCGTACGGCAGCTTCGGATACAACGCCGGCGCGATCGCGACATTCGCCAGCTGGCCCAGCACGAGGTTGTAGCCGTCGGCGGGAAGCTTCGCGGCGACCGCGAGGCCGATCGTGCCGCCCGAGCCCGGGCGATTGTCGGCGATCACCTGCTGGCCCCACGCTTCGGTGAGCTTCTGCGACAGCGCGCGGGAAATCACGTCGGTGCCGCCGCCGGGCGGAAAAGGAATGATCCAGCGGATCGGCTTGCTCGGGTAAGCCTGGGCCTGCGCAGCGCCTGAAAAACCGGCGCAGATCGCGGCCGCGGCTAGACCGCACTTCAACTGAGGACTCATTTCCGATCTCCTCGTTGTTATGGTCGCTTCACGCGCCCGCGATCACATGATCGCTCGCGAGCGCATCGATCTCGCTTGTCGCGTAGCCCACGCTCGCGAGAACCTCCCGCGTATGCTCGCCGATCTTCGGAACGTCGAGCCGGGTGCCGAAACGCTTGCCGTCCATCTCGATCGGCAGGATCGGCACTTTGGTAGTCCGACCGTTGAGCAGCGTCACCGGCGCGAGCCCGCCGGACGCATTCAGGTGCGGGTCGTCGAACAGGTCCTCGGGCCTGGCGATCGGTGCGAAAGGCAGGCCGAGCTTCTCGCATTTGTCCATCAGCGCCTGCTTGGTCATCTTCGAGAAGATCTCGCTGACGATCGGCATGATCCGCGGGCGCGCCTCCACGCGCTGCGGGTTCGTCTTCAGCGTTGGGTCGTCGAGGAGATCGGTGAGCCCGAAAGCTTCGCAGAAGACTTTCCACTGGGTGTCGGTGACGACGCCGACGAACACGAGCTCGCCTTCGCTCGTCTTGAAGTTGTCGTAGAGCGCCCACGCGCGTATGCGGTCGGGCATCGGCGAGACCGGCTTGCCGGTCATCAGCCCTTCCATCATGTGCTGCGCCATGAGGAACGCGTTGTTCTCGAAGAGCGCGCTCTGGACGTACTGGCCTTGCCCGGTTTCCCTGCGCTGGTGCAGCGCCCCGAGGATCGCGATCGCGCCGAACATCCCTCCCATGACGTCATTCACCGACGCGCCCGCGCGCAAGGGACCGTAGCGTCCGCCGGTCATGTACGCGAGGCCGCCCATCATCTGCACGACTTCGTCGAGGCCGGTGCGATGGTCGTACGGCCCGGGGAGGAAACCTTTCAGCGAGCAGTAAATGACGTCCGGCTTGATCGCTTTCGCGCATTCGTAGCCGAAGCCGAGCTTGTCCATCGCACCGGGCCTGAAGTTCTCGCTCACGACGTCGGCGCTCGCGATCAGCTTGAGCACCGCTTCGCGACCCTTTGCAGACTTGAGATCGACCGCGATGCTTTTCTTGTTGCGGTTGTAAGTCGGGAAGAAACCCGCGCCGGACGCGACGAGCTTCCTCGTGTGGTCGCCGTCGAGAGGCTCGACCTTGATCACTTCGGCGCCCATGTCGGCGAGGATGAGCCCGCACGTGGGCCCCATCACGACGTGGCAGAACTCGACCACGCGTATGCCTTCCAGCGGCAGGCGCGCGCTCATGCGGCGCTCCGCGATGGATGCGCCGGCACGTAACCTTGGGTGACGCCGGCCTGCGAGACGCAGCCGCACAGCGGCTCGCCCGGTATGCCTTCGCGAGGACCGACTTCGCTCACCCGTGCGTCGATCTGCTGCTTCATGGGGTCTCCTGTTCGTCGACGCGGAAAGGCCGCGGCGGCTGGGTTCGGGAATGCTTTGCCGTCGGCTGCGCCGCGCGGCGAGCGGCACGGCTACAGTAGAATCGCGCGTCCCGGCGCACAGCGCCGCGCGGACCGGTAAGTTCTACCTTTTTCGGAGTCAAAGCAATGAGCGATATTGTCAGAGTCAATCCCATGGGTGGCAAGCTGTCCGATGCCGTCGAATACAACGGCCTCATCTACCTCGCGGGCCAGGTCGCGCAAAAGCTCGACGGCGACATGAAAGCCCAGACCGAGGACGTCCTGCGCCAGATCGACGCCCTGCTCGCCAAGTGCGGCAGCGACAAGTCGCGGATCCTGACCGCGACGTGCTACGTCAACGACATGGGTTTGAAGCCGCGAATGGACGAGGCGTGGATGGCGTGGGTCGACCGGGCGAATCCCCCCGCCCGCGCCACGGTCGAAGTGCAGCTCGGGTCAGCGGATACGCTGGTGGAAATCCAGTGCATCGCCGCGAAGCGGGTGTAAGCAGACCTCGGTAAGCGGGAACGCCACTGCCCTCATTCGTGGCACAGGCGAGAAAAACCACCCCCACCCTAACCCTCCCCCTGAAGGGTCCCTTCGGGACCCAATGGGCGGTAAACGAACGGAGGGAAACCAAGGTTTCCCTCCGTAACCTCCTTTCCTTCTTAAATCCACCCCCATCCCAACCTTCCCCCTGAGGGGGAAGGAGAGTTTGGCAGGCGCGCCGCGCCTGTAGTTCCCTCCCCTTCAGGGGGAGGGCTAGGGTGGGGGTGGTTCGGAATTGCTCTAGGGCTGCCCGAGCGAGCGCAAGCGAGCCGAAGGAAGGGAGGTTCAAGGAGGGAAACGTAGTTTCCCTCTTTGGCGTTCACTGGCCAGCCGCTGCCGCAGGCAGCGCGCGAAGTGGGCGGATCGAAATCACTCCCGCGCTTTAGCGGGAGTCCTGATTTCGATCGAAGCCCACTTCGCCAGATCCTTGTGTATCCGCGCCACCCGCTCGATCTGCCCCTTCGCCGGGAAGCGCTCGTAGAAGCCTTCGCTGCGGAACATGCGCTGCTGCTCGGCCCAGGGGCTGAGGCGCTCTTCCCAGCGCTTGACCCGGCCTTCGGCGGGCTCGGCGTCGGCGCGCGCCAGGTCGGCGCAGACCCGCACCATCGCCTTGATCGTCACCGGCTTGGTGACCATGTAGCCGTCGCTTCCCCAGCTCTCGCCCCACACCTTCTGGGCGGCCTTGAAGAAGTCGCGCACCGCGCAGTAATACTTCTCGCCTTCGCGATAGAGGTTCGCGTGGGTCTTGATCTTCTTCCAGTCCGCGCTGACCCAGCGATGCAGCTCGTTGAAGAGCTCGGCCTGGAGGATCCACTTGTCCTGCTGGCTGCGGCCGCCGAGGCGGTTGATGCGGTACTGGAGGGGACTGTCGTCCTCTTTGTAGAGGTCCTCGACCAGGCGCGCGGCGAAGCGCCGGTCGGGCTCCGCCCACGAGACGCGCTCGTAGAGGTCGACCAGGTGGCTTTTGTTGATCCGCGTGGGCGTCGAATTGATGATGACGAACATCTCGGCGGCGAAATCCTCGCTCCGGCCGTCGAAGATGACGCACGGCACGTTGATCGTCGCGGCTTCGGCCGGGTGCTCTTTGAGATAGAAGCGCAGCGCGGCGAGACGATGCTGGCCGTCGATGATGAGGTAGCGCGCGGTGGGTTCCTGGAGGTTGCCGACGGTCTCGCCGTTGGTCGCGGCAAAGCGCAGGGTCTCGGCCGTGAAGAGCAGCACCGTTCCGGGTATCGGCGGCTGGCTGACCGCCATCTCGTAGAAGTTTCGCAGCGCCCGCACCTTGGCGCGCGAAAGCTGCCGCTGGAAGGCTTCGTCGGTCCGCTCGACGCGCGCGATGAATTGCGCGATTTCGTCGTTCTGCGGCACCGTGTGCGGGGCGATCTCGTCGCCGTCGCCGTAGAACCTGCTGATGAACCGGACCTTGTCCAGAACGTCCTTGGCAGGGTAGCTGGCGAAGTAGAAAAGACCGTCCTTCTGCCGTATACGCGTTGCTAGCATTTATCCTGTCTCCCGGCTTCTCTTTTTATGCCCGCGACATTTCGTGCTGCAGCTCTGCATGCACATTCTAGCCGGGGGCGCCATGGATGGCGAGAAAAAAGGCCGAGATCAGTTGCTTAGCCCACGGATTCGTATGCTTTTGGTCTGCCCGAAACGCGCGGTAACGCTCGGCGGCCCGAAGCTTTTGAACACGCGCGCCGCCTCCTGATTACTTCTGCTGGCGGCGTCCGTAGAGCTCGCGATTGGCCTTGTCGAGGTCGCGGTGCAGCGAGCGGCGGTCGTCTTCGCTCATGCGCTCGCGGCGATCGCGATCATTCCCGCCGTCCTGGCGGGCGTCGCGCCCGCGCTCGCCGCGGTCGGGACCCTGGCCCGGCCGGCCTTTCTGCCCCGGCCCCTGCACCTGCACCACTGCGCCGGCGAAATCCGACGCAGCCGCAGCCGGGCCGACAGCGAAGAGGGCCGTCGCGAGGATCCAGGCAATCGCGTATGCGAGGCGTCTCATGCGGTTATCGACCTGCTCCGAAAGCGCCTGTCGGCGTGAAGAACGTCATTATAGGGCGCCCGCGGCGCGCGCCGTCGTGCTTCTGAAGTCGGCTATGCGGCCCGGGGGCAGTGGGAAGGCACGTTCCGTCGGTGACGATGATCATGCTGCGCCGGCAGGATTGCGCTTACCGCAGCGGGATGTAGACGGGCGGGGCATAGATGTGGATACCCGGAGGCGGCGCGTATACGTAGGCGGGAGGCGGCGCGTAGTAATACCGGTCCTGGTAGACGTACCTGGGTGCGCGATCCCAATGCCGGTGGTGATCCCGGTCACTCCATCCGCGAGCGTGATGGTCGCCGCGCCAGCGATCATGATCCCGCCCGCGCTCGTGACCGTGCCCTCCACCCGCCCATGCGGGCGCGGCAAGCGCGAGTGCTGCAGCGACTGCGGCGATCCTGAATAAACCCATGATGGCTCTCCTCGTTCTGTTTTCATGTTGAAGACTCGTGTGATGGATCGTATGGGATATGACGCCCGGCGGCAGCGGCTGTGCGCGCTCGTTTGTAACAGTTTGTTTCGGAGTCACCCCGGGCAATAAAGATTTACAAAAGGCTGGAAGCCACAGCGGTGAGCCGCTAGGATTGCGGCCATGTCAGAAAACAAGACCAAGGTGCTCGTCGTCGACGACGACGCGAGGCTGCGCGACCTGCTGAACCGCTATCTCGCGGAGCAGGGTTACAGCGTGCGCACCGTCGCGAACGCGACCGACATGAACCGGCAGCTCGCGCGCGAGCGCTACGACCTCATGATTCTCGACCTGATGCTGCCGGGCGAAGACGGCCTGTCGATCTGCCGGCGCCTGCGCGGCGGCGACGAGGACATGCCGATCATCATGCTCACCGCGAAAGTCGACGAAGTCGACCGGATGGTCGGGATCTAAGTGGGCGCCGACTATTATCTCGCCAAGCC
>JAQGNC010000604.1 GCA_028292065.1 Betaproteobacteria bacterium | reverse complement strand
ACTCGACTATAAAGAGCTCACGCCGCGCCAGAAAGAATCATGGGACCGACATTCGGTCAGGCGCGAGACGGTGCGCGGGCCTTATACCGTCTGGCTGCACGACCCGGACCTGATGGACAAGGTCTCGCCTTTGAGCAACTACTTCAGGTTCGACTGCGCGCTGCCGGTGAAGCTGCGCGAGTTCGGCATCCTCGTCACGGCGCGCTACTGGGACGCACAGTATTCGTGGAATGCGCACGTCGAGAAAGCGCGTGCCGCCGGCATTCCGGACGAGGTCATCAGCGACCTCGCCGCGGGCAGGAGGCCGACGTTCCAGGCTGACGACGAGCGTGTGATGTACGCGTTCGCGATGGAAGCGCTCGAGAAGCACTTCGTCAGCGACAAGACTTTCGCGGAGGCCAAAGCGATTTTCGGCGACAAGGGTGTGACCGACCTCATCGGCGCGGTCGGTTACTTCTCGATGCTGCAGATCTGTTTGAACAGCGCGCAAGTCGATCTGCAGCCTGACGCGAAGCCGCCTTTTGCGGATGTGAGGGGGTATGAGAAGGTTGGTTGAGATGCGGGGTCTTACCGCGGTTCACACCGGGGTCTGACCCCAAAAGGCCGGGGTCAGACCCCTCGGCGAAAGCGGGGTCTGACCGGTGGCGGGTCAGCGCCTCCTGAGGTCGCCGAACGGGTCGTCGGACGGCAGGACGGGCGGTCGCGGCGCAGGCGTGCTCGGCTGCGCGGGCTGAGTCGGGGTCGGAAGCTCGGGCGCGACCTGCGCATCGGTTCTCGGGTCGCACAGCTGGCGGTTCGCGACATGCGCGTTGAAGATCGCGAGTATCTGCCGCTGCGCAGCGAGCGTGGCCAGCGTCGAGAGGCCGACCCAGTAATCGATCGCCTGGGTCACGTACTGATCCGACACCCGGCCTCTGCTCTCGCGCACCTTCTGCAACTCGCGCCCGTACTGATCGCGCACCGCGTCGAGCGCCGGCAGCAACGCCATGCGATCGTATCGTTGCGCCCACGCATCCCACTGCGCCACCTGGCCCCACGTCGCCTGCCACGCCCCGATCGCGCGCACGAGCAGCGCCTCCTGCTGGCGCCTCACGCGGGGGCGAAATTCGGGGCTGAATATCATGTCCTTGCTCGGGTCGCCCATGTCCTGCAGGTAGTGGAAAGCGGTCCCCAGGCGGAAGCTCGCCATCGCGACCGCATTGTTCGGCGGCACGTGCGTCTCGTTGCGGAAGCTCTCGAGCGTCCCGCCTTGCAGCGCAGCGCGAACCGCGCCGCAGAAAGCGGCGTGAAATCGCGCGTTGCCTTCCATGTAGTGCGACAGCTCGCGCCTTCTGTCTTCGACGAGCTCGCCGCGCGTGCGGTATCGATCGGGATCGTTCGAGCCGATCCTGATGCACGACTCCTCGGACCAGTAACGTGCGCCGGATGGCTGCGTTCGCACGTGCATGCAGCGCGGGGTGAGATAGGCGTAATTCCCGTATGCGAGCTGCATGAGGTCGGCGAGTCGCATGTGACCGTCCGACCCCCACGCGTGCGCCTGCGACGCGAAGAAGGCCTGGAGAACGCTGCACACGAGCGCTGCGCGTTTCATAAGCGACCTCCGTGTAGGAGAGCGGCCCGGGTAAGGCCAATCGGAACGTTAGTCCGCAATCGCAGCTGTATCCAGCATGCATTCGGACTAGGCCGCTCCACAAGCGGACAGGGGCTGATACCGCACTCGCGCACACTAGAATGGGAGACGACGAGCCCGCACGTGGCGCGGGGAACGTCCAACAAAGGAGGATTCATGTATTTCGCAACAGTCGCCGGGACTGCGTTGCTCGCGGTTTCGGCGCTCGCCGGCGCGGCCCAGCAGCAGCCGGCGCCGGAGCATTTTCCGACACGGCCGGTGCGCCTGATCGTGTCCAATACGCCGGGCGCTGCGTCAGACGTCGTCGCGCGTCTGGTCGGTGCGAAGCTCACCGAAGCGTGGGGGCAGCAGATCGTCATCGACAATCGCCCCGGAGCAACGGGGCTCATCGCGGCCGAGACGCTCGCGCGCGCTGCGCCCGACGGCTACACGCTGTGGATCAACTCGATGACCCAGTTGATCGCGACACTACAGGCCCAGCGCTGCCTGCTGGCGAGGGATTTCGCCCCGGTGAGCCTCGTCGCGTCGACACCTTTCCTGATCATCGCCGGGCCTGCGGTGCCGGTTAAGACGTTGGCCGAGTTCATCGCGTACGCGAAAGCACGCCCCGGCCAGCTCACCTATGGATCGTCGGGGCAGTGGGGCTCGTCGCACCTGTGCATGGAGTCGCTCGACACGATGGCCGGCATCAAGCTCCTGCACGTGCCTTACAAGAGCAGCACCCAGGTGATGAGCGATATCGTCGCGGGCCACATCCACGCGTACTGTCCCGGCGCGCCCTCGGTGCCCGCATTCCTGCAGACCGGCAAAGTGCGCCTGCTCGGCGTGACGTATCAGCGGCCGACCATATTGGCGCCCGGGGTGCCTCCGGTGTCCGACACGCTGCCGGGCTTCGAGCTGCTCGGCTGGTACGGCCTGCAGGCGCCGCTGAAAACGCCGAAGGCGCTGATCGCGAAGATCAATGCCGACCTCGTCAAAGCGCTGAGGACGCCGGAGCTTCAGGAACAGCTCATCAAGGTCAGCGCGGAGGCGGTGGGATCGTCGCCGGCGGCGCTCGGCACTTTTCTCGAAAAGGAAACGCAGCGCTGGGAGAAAGTGCTGCGGGAAGGCGGGGTGCCGCTTCCGGCGAAGCGGGGTTGAGGTCCGGCCTCGGATCAAACCGGGGTCAGACCCCGCGCGTCTGCCTCAGATCAAACCGGGGTCAGACCCCACCCAATCAAAACCGGGGTCTGACCCCACCCCGGGGTCTGACCCCACGAGCACATGAAGAAGGGTCCCCTCGCCCCGCGTGCGGGGAGAGGGTCAGGGTGAGGGGCAGTTCGTTATGCACTGCGACTCAGCCCGAACGCCTCAGCCAGGAGCTCGTAGGAGCGGTGGCGCGCTGCCGGATCGTGAGTCCACGTCACGACGACGAGCTCGTCGAGCTCGAGCAGGCGTGCGAGGTCGGTGAGCTGGGCGCGCACCTGTTCGGCGGTCCCGACGAATGCCTTGCGCCGCATCGATTCGATCTTCGCACGCTGTGCGGCGGTATACGGGTAAGCCGCGGCCTCTTCGGGCGTGACGAGCGCTTCGCGCACGCCGACGTCGCGGAGTATTCGCGAGTGCTCGCGAGTGAGCGCAAGGCGCGTCGCTTCGGCTTCAGTGTCGGCCGCCAGCGCCCACACGCAAATCGTCGCCTGCGGCTTCGGGTGACGCTCGCTCGGCCGGTAATTGCGGCGATAGAGATCGAGCGCCTGCTCGACGCCGACCCCGTCGGTGAAGAAGTAGGCGAATGCGTACGGCAGGCCGAAATGTGCAGCGAGCTGCGCGCCGTAATCCGAGCTGCCGAGTATCCACAGCTCGGGGCGCGTCGGTCCGCGCGGGTTTGCACTGATTGCGCCGAACGGATGGCCTTGCTGGAGCGGCGTGCCGGACACCCACGCCTGAAGGTCGATCACCTGCTGCGGAAAGGCTTCGTGCGATTG
>JAQGNC010000679.1 GCA_028292065.1 Betaproteobacteria bacterium | reverse complement strand
GCTCGATGGGATTGTGAGTCTCGGGAGGCAGGTCGTACCTCTCGTCGAGCCGGATCTCTGCCTCGCCGAACGCCTTTTCCGGGTCGCCGCGCTCGCTTTCGACCTTTCGATTCGTTTCCGGCGCGAGATCCGGGTCGACGTTCGGCTGGCGCGAGCGGTACGTGACCTTCACCGCATCCGCGGCCGCGGTCGCCTGCTCGAACGTGTCGGCGACGGCGAGCGCCACGTACTGCCCGTAATAGCGGATGAGGTCGTCTTCGAACGGCGCTCGCGCCTCATCGACGCGCACCATGTCCGCGCCCAGCTCGTGATTGACCGACGCGCGAAACAGCGTGCCGATGTTCCAGCGATGGAAGATCGCCTGCACGCCCGGCATTATCGAAGCGGCGCTGGTGTCGATTCCCCGGATCTCTCCCTTCGCGATGGTGCTGCAAACCGGCACCGCGTACACCATGCCGGGAAAGCGATGGTCCGACGTGTACAGGGCCTTGCCGCTCACCTTGAGGGGACCATCGACGCGAGGCTGCGCTTTACCGATGACTGACATCACAGGGTCACCTCCTTCAGCGCGTGCACGAGGCAGCGCCTGGCCAATTCCACCTTGAATGCGTTCTGGCTGCGCGGCCGGGCGTCGTGTAGCGCGGCGTCAGCCGCCTTGCGGAACGCCGGCCCGCTCACCGGCTCGCCGGTAAGCACCGACTCCGCCCTCGTTGATCTCCAGGGCTTGGTGCCGACGCCGCCGAGCGCAATGCGCGCGCGTGCCACCCTGCCACCGACCACGGTAACGATCACCGCGGCCGACGCGAGCGCGAATTCGTACGATGCGCGGTCGCGCAGCTTCAGGTAGCAGGAACGGCTGCCGGGCGCCGGCGGCGCAAGCGTCACGTGCGTGATCAGATCGCCCGGCTCCAGCACCGTCTCGCGATGCGGCGTGTCGCCCGGCAACAGGTGGAAGTCCGCGATTGCGATGCTGCGCTCACCCCGGATGCCTCGCACGTGTATCGTCGCCTCGAGCGCCGCCATCGCCACGTTCATGTCCGACGGATTCGTGGCGATGCAGTGTTCACTCGTGCCGAGGATGGCGAGCGTGCGGTTCGCACCAAGGATGGCGGAGCACCCCGTGCCGGGCTCGCGCTTGTTGCAGGCGCTTGCCGTGTCGCGGAAGTACATGCATCGCGTGCGCTGGAGCAGGTTGCCGCCGGTCGTCGCCATGTTCCGCAGTTGCGCCGATGCGCCGGCGAGGACGGCCTGAGACAGCACTGGGTAGTCCCGTCGCACGACGGCGTGGTTCGCCAGGTCCGAATTGCGCACGGTCGCGCCGATCTTCAGCCCGCCGTCGGCAAGCGGCTCGATCCTGTCGAGCGGCAGCCGGTTGATGTCGATGACGCGCTCGGGGCGCTCGACGTTCAGCTTCATCAGGTCGATCAAGGTCGTTCCGCCCGCCACGAACCGCGCACTTGCACCCTGCTGCGCGGTGCTCGAGTCGGCGCTCGCGGCGATGGCGGCGGACACATCGTCGGTACGGACAAACGCGAAAGATCGCATTGGAAGCTCCTAAGACTTGCCGCGGACGTGCTGGATGGCGGCGACGATGTTGGGGTACGCGCCGCACCGACAGATGTTGCCGCTCATGCATTCGCGGACATCGGCATCCTTCGGCCCGCAAGGTTCCCCCAGCAATGCGAGCGCGGACATGATCTGGCCGGACGTGCAATAGCCGCATTGGTACGCGTCGCGCGCGAGGAACGCCGACTGCACGGCATGCAGCGCGCCGGGCTGTCCGATGCCTTCGATCGTCGTGATCTCTTCGCCTTCGTGCATCACGGCGAGGCTCAGGCAGGCATTCACCCGCCGGCCGTCGACGTGCACGGTGCAGGCGCCGCACTGGCCGTGGTCACATCCTTTCTTGGTGCCGGTGAGCCCGACGGTTTCACGAAGGCAGTCCAGCAGCGTCGCCCGGGGATCGAGCGGGAGCCGGTATGCGGTTCCATTGATGCGCAAAGTCACGTGCACCACACCGTCGGCGCCGGTCGCGGACTCGAATTGCGTGCGTGAATTCATAGTGCCCCCATTCTCATCTTGCAAGCCTTTGCGTTGAATGCCCGCGAGGCTCAGTCACATGCCCACACGAATCATCAGCGGGAGCTCGCGCTCCCCTGATAGCTGACTCGCCAGATCGTGCCGTTGCCGTCTTCGGTTACGAACAGCGAGCCGTCATTCGCCACTGCAACACCGACGGGGCGACCCCACACCTGGGTGTCGGAGACCACGAAGCCGGTCATGAAATCCTCGTATTCGCCTGTGGGTTTGCCGCTGGCGTCGAACAGCAGCCGGACGACTTTGTATCCGGTGCGTTTCTCGCGGTTCCAGGACCCGTGCATGGCTGCAAAGGCACTGCCCTTGTATCCGCCGGGAAAGCTGTCGCGCGGGTAGAAGACCATCTGCAGCGGCGCCGAATGGGCCTGCATCAGTACGTCGGGGACGGTGACCTTGTCCTTGAGATCGGGCCGGCGACCCGCATGCCGCGGATCTTCGTGTCCGCCGATGAAGTACCACGGCCAGCCGTAAAAGCCGCCTTCGACGACCTGCGTTGCATATTCGAACGGCGTGTTGTCGCCGAGCTCATCGCGCTCGTTGACGATGCACCACAGCCGCCCGGTGACCGGCTGGATCGTCATGCCTTCGCAATTGCGCAAGCCCGTGGCGAAGATCTTCAGATCTTTGCCGTTCGGGTCGAAGGACAGGACATTCGCGCGCAGCTCTTCGGTGTCCCAGGCGGCGCCGACCGGCTTCATCTTCACCCAGTCGGCCAGGCCGTCGACGTTGCGCGGCTCCGGATCCGTGGTCCAGTGCGGCTCGGGGAACATGTCCAGCGCGACATTCGATCCCGAGCCGACGGACAGGAACAGTCGCTTGCCGTCCGGTGAGAAGGCGATGTCACGCGCATAGTGATGCGTCCACGGAATCCCCGCTATGACGCGCTCCGGTTTGCCGGTTGCCTTGAGATCGCCGTTCTTGTAGCGAAAGCGCACCACGCCGTCGCTGTTGGCGATATACACCCACCGGGGGTTCGGCCCGAGTGGATAGAAGGCGATGCCGAACGGCTGCTTCAGCCCGCCGGCGAATACCACATCCTTCTCCGGCTTCGCGCGGCCCGCAGGAACGCGCAACACATGGACCGTTCCGAACATGCTGTCGGCGACGAACACGTCGCCGTTCGGCGCGACGCGAATCACACGCGGCTTGTGCAGACTCGATGGCACCCGCTCCACCGAGAAACCGTCCGGAACCTGGGGTCGCGCGCCCGCGGGAATCGGCACGAGCTGCGCCACACCATAGGTGGGCTTCGCAACGGCCGGCAGATCCTGCGGCGTGAGGCGGCGCCTGATTCCCGGCTTGTCATCGCGCCAGCTGCCGATGGCCGCCTCGCCTTGCAGCACCTGGCCGATGGCGTGTTCGCCGGCAAGCAGGCTCAGGCCGCAGGCGGCAATCGAAACAATCCTGACCGAATATCGTGTGACGGGGTGCATGATGGCTCTCCATTGATCAGGGTCCAATACACGCACGATTCTCGTCTTGCCGAACCGTCGCGTGGATGCCCGCGAGGCTCAGTCCGGTGCCCATGCGAATCATCCACGGACGCGGCGACGGAGGTCTTGCAGCCCGAAGGGGCGACGGCAGTGTTCATGCTTGAACCAGCCTGTCCTGAGCTCGTCAAAGGGCTGAGCATGAACGGCCGTTAATTCTTCTGCGAATTTATGACCGGGGTCACTAGCGCTGCATCCGCATGAGCTCGGACGGCGCCATCATGTTCGCGTTGAGATTCGCCATGATCCAGAGCGAGCCGCTGACGACGAGCGTCACGATGAGGATGCCGAAGGCGAGCGCGAGCACGGTGTTGGTGTGATCCGGCCCGGTACCGATGTGCAGGAAAAATACCAGATGAACACCCATCTGAGCGATGGCGAGCACGGCAAGTCCGGCCGGCACGCCCGGCGCCCACAGCAGGCCGGTCTGCGAGACCACGAAAGATGCGCCGGTGAGCAGCACTGCGAAGACGAGTCCCGCGGTGTAGGTGACAAAGCTCCCCGCGTGCTCGTTCTCACCTTTGCTACGTGCGTCACCTTGCTGCTTCGAGTGTTCTTCCATCATCGCGCTCCCATCAAATACACGAGCGTCAGCAGCGCAACCCAGATGATGTCGAGGGCGTGCCAGAACAGGCTGAAACACAGAAGCCGGCGCAGCACGAAGTCGCGCGGGCCCTTTACGGCGATTTGCGCCACCATGAAGGCGAGCCAGATGAGGCCTGCGGTGACATGCGCACCGTGCAGACCGACCAGGCTGAAAAAAGCCGAGAGGAACGCGCTGCGTGCAGGGCCGGCGCCGAGCGCGATCATCCCGGCGAACTCGGCGATTTCGAAGCCGAGAAACGTGGCACCCAGCGCAAAGGTCAGCGCGAAGCTGAGATAGAAACCGCCGATGCGGCGTTTCGTAGCGGCGAGGATGCCCAGGCCGCACGTGTAGCTGGAGAACAGCAGACAGAGTGTCTCGATGCCGGCATTGCGCAAGTTGAACAGCTCGCGACCGGCGGGTCCTCCGGCGGTCTCGCCGGAAAGAACGGCGTATGCCGCGAAGAACGCCGAGAACATGATGATGTCGCTCAGCAGGAATATCCAGAATCCGTAAGCCACGACGATCCGCACCGACGCGGGCCCGTCGGCGCCGCGGGATATCGTCGGTGCATGCGGCGCGGTGAGATCGGCCGTGGCTGCGTGAACGCTCATGCAGGCTCCATCGTCCGCAGCCGCGCGCGCTCGGCGTCGGCCAGTTTCTCGCCGGACACCTCGTGCTCGACACGCTCGATCCACCCGAATCCGAGCAATGTCAACGCGGCGCATGCGAGGCCGAGGATGGCCATCCACCAGATGTGCCAGATCAGCGCAAAGCCGGTGACCACGGCGAAGAATGCGGTCACGAAACCATTGGGGCTGTTCGCGGGCACCTCGATCGGGTCGTACCGTTGGGCCGGCACGATGGGCCCGCGTTGTTTCATGGCCCAGAAGGCATCCAGGGACTCGACCCGGGGTAGAACCGCGAAGTTGTAGGCCGGCGGCGGCGACGCTGTGGACCATTCGAGAGTTCTGCCGTTCCACGGGTCGCCGGTGCGGTCGCGACGGCGCTCGCGCGTGCGGATGCTCACCACGATCTGTGCGATCGTCGCTACGATGCCGCAGAGGATGACGATCGCCCCCGCTTCCGCCACGATCAGGTAAGGTTGCCAGGTCACGTCAGCGTAATGCTGCATGCGCCGTGTCATGCCGAGCAGCCCGACGGCATAAAGCGGCATGAAGGCGAGATAGAACCCGATCAGCCAGCACCAGAAGCTGATAGCGCCGAGCCGCCTGTCGAGTGTGAAACCGAAGGCTTTCGGGAACCAGTAGTAAAAGCCTGCCATGCCCCCGAACAGCACGCCTCCGATGATGACGTTGTGGAAGTGCGCCACGAGAAAAGCGCTGTTGTGAACCACGAAGTCGACGGGCGGCACCGCCAGCAGCACGCCGGTCAGCCCGCCAATGACGAAGGTGATCATGAAACCGAGGGCCCAGAGCAGCGGCACCTCGAAGCGGATGCGGCCGCGGTAGAGGGTGAACAGCCAGTTGAACACCTTCACGCCGGTGGGCACGGCGATGATCATCGACATGATGCCAAAGATGGCATTCACATTCGCGCCGGCGCCCATGGTGAAGAAGTGATGCAGCCAGACCGTGAAGGACAGCACGCAGATCGCCATCGTCGCCATCACCATGGAGCGATAGCCGAACAGGGCTTTGCCCGAGAAGGTCGCGATCACCTCGGAGAAAATGCCGAAAGCCGGAAGGATCAGGATGTAGACCTCAGGATGGCCCCACGCCCAGATCAGGTTGACGAACATCATGGCGTTGCCGCCGCCGTCGTTCGTGAAGAAGTGCATGCCGACATAGCGGTCGAGGAGCAGCATCGCAAACGTGGCGGTCAGGATCGGAAACGCGGCGACGATCAGCAGGTTGGAGGCGAGCGCGGTCCAGCAGAACACCGGCATGCGCATGTACCCCATTCCCGGCGCGCGCAGCTTCAATAGGGTCGTGACCAGGTTGATGCCCGCCAGCAGCGTGCCGATGCCTGAAATCTGCAACGCCCACAAGTAATAATCGACCCCGACGCCAGGCGAGAATTGCAGCTCCGAGAGCGGCGGATAGGCGAGCCAGCCGGTGCGTGCGAACTCGCCCACGACGAGCGAGGCGTTCACGAGCAGCGCGCCCGCCGCGGTTAGCCAGAAACTCACCGCGTTCAGCACGGGGAACGCGACGTCGCGCACGCCGAGCTGCAGTGGAACGACGAAGTTCATCAGCCCGACCATGAACGGCATCGCGACGAAGAAGATCATGATCGTGCCGTGCGCGGAAAAGATCTGGTCGTAGTGTTCCGGAGGCAGATAGCCCTGGGCCGCGCCCGCGGCGATGGCGAGCTGTGTGCGCATCATGATCGCGTCGACGAAGCCGCGCAGCAGCATCACGAGCGCGAGCAGCACGTACATCACGCCGATGCGCTTGTGGTCCACGCTGGTCAGCCACTCGCGCCACAGATACGACCACCAGCCTTTCCAGGTGACCAGGCCCAGAACGCTGAGCATGCCGACGCAAACCAGCACGGATGCCGCCATCGGTATCGGCTGGTCGAAGGGGATGGCGGCCCAGCTGAGCTTGCCCAGCATCTAGTGCTCCCTCTGAGGCGACGCCGCTCGCTGTGCCGGCTGTTGCACGATCTGGTCGAACAGGTTCGGGTCGACGCTGCCGTAGGTCTGCACCTTCGTGTTGCTGCTGGCGCG
>JAQGNC010000573.1 GCA_028292065.1 Betaproteobacteria bacterium | reverse complement strand
TCTCGATGGGCAAGGCCCGCGAGAACGCGCAGCGTACCGACTGGAAAGGCTACACGCCGCCGAAGCCCGAGATGCTCGGCGTCAAAATACTGAAGAACTACGACCTCGCCGAGATCGCGCAATACATCGACTGGGGTCCTTTCTTCCAGACCTGGGAGCTCTCGGGGCCTTATCCCGCGATCCTCCAGGACGCGATCGTGGGCGAGGCCGCGCGCAACGTGCTCGCCGAAGGCCAGGCGATGCTGAAGAAAATCATCGAAGGCCGCTGGCTGACCGCGAACGCCGCTTTCGGGCTTTTCCCCGCGGCTCGCGTGAGCGCCGAAGACGTCGAGATCTACGCCGACGATACGCGCAGGAAAGTGCTGATGACGTGGCACAACCTGCGCCAGCAGAGCGAGAAACCGACCGGCAACCCTAACCTCTCGCTCGGCGACTTCATCGCGCCGAAGGAGTCCGGCGTTCCCGATTACATCGGCGCGTTCGCGGTGACCGCGGGTCTGGGCATCGAGAAGCGCCTCGAGATCTTCGAGAAGCAGAACGACGATTACGCCTCGATCATGCTCAAAGCGCTCGCCGACCGCCTGGCCGAAGCGTTCACCGAGCTTCTGCACGCGCGGGTGCGCCGCGAATTCTGGGGTTATGCGAAAGACGAAGGGCTCAGCAACGAGGAGATGATCGCCGAGAAGTATCGCGGCATCCGCCCCGCGCCCGGCTATCCCGCGTGTCCCGACCATACCGAGAAAGCCGCGCTGTTCGACTTGCTCGGCGCGCAGCGCGCGGGTATCGAGCTCACCGAGTCGTTCGCGATGTTCCCGGCGTCTTCGGTCAGCGGCTTCTACCTGTCGCACCCGGAATCGCGCTACTTCGCGGTCGGCAAGATCGATCGCGACCAGGTCGCCGATTACACGAGACGCAAGGCGATGCCGCAGCGCGAGATCGAGCGCTGGCTGTCACCGCAGCTCGCGTACGAGCCGGAGCCGGAGCCCGAGCCTGCGGAGGCCGCAGCCGCCGCTTAAAGCGATGTCGACCGGGTCGGAATCAACGCGGCTCAGCGCTGCGCAGTTTCAGCAGTTCGAGCGCGACGGTTACCTCGTCGTGCGGGGCCTCGCGCCCGAGCCGCTCAGGGCGCGCATGCTCGAGGTCGCGCAAGCGCATGTGGCGGCGGCCTTGCCGCCGGTCGAGTACGAAGCCGACGTGCGATACCCCGGCGCGCCTTCGTCTCACGACGCTCCGGGGGGCCGCACCGTGAGGCGGCTTCTCCAGGCGTGCGCGCGCGACCCGGCTTATCGCGAATGGGCGACGTCGCCCGTGCTCGCCGCGCCTCTCGCGCAGATGCTGGGCGCCGGCATCGAGCTCTCGCAGGCGCACCACAACTGCGTGATGACCAAGGACCCGCGCTACAGCAGCGTCACCAACTGGCACCGGGATATCCGCTACTGGTCTTTCGAGCGCCCCGAGCTCGTCTCGGTGTGGCTCGCGCTCGGCCGCGAGCGTTACGAGAACGGGTGCCTGCTCGTGCTCCCCGGCTCGCACGCGATGGACTTCGCACCTTCGCTGCTCGACAGCGCGCAGTTCCTGCGCAGCGACGTCGAAGCGAACCGCGAGCTGCTCGCGCGCGAAACCGCGGTCGAGCTCGACCCGGGTGACGTGCTCTTCTTTCACTGCAGGCTTTTCCACGCGGCGGGCCACAACCAGACGGACGAGACCAAGTTCTCGGTCGTTCATACCTATCACGCAGCCGACAACCGTCCGCTCGACGGCACGCGCTCGGCGGCAGTGCCTGATATACCGCTCTGACATCGGGGCGGGAATGAACGGCAGCGTCGAAGTTACGAAGTGACGCTCGTCATCCTGGCGAAGGCCAGGATCCATTTTGACGTTAAAGTTCAAAATGAATTCCGGATCACCTGCGCCGGCGCGTCCGGAATGACGTTTATGGCGTCGTCCACGCGGACGACGCCGAATCGCGCCAGCGTCTCGCGCGCAGCGCGGATATCTTCGGCGCGTCTGAGATCGCGCTTACTGAGGAACACCGAGTCGGCGCGCTGCGCCTGCTCGCGATAATGCTCGAGCGCGTTGTAGCGGGCGTCGGTCGCCTGCAGCGGATCGACCACGCAGACGGTGCGCTCGAGCGCGATTGCCGATGCGAGTCCCGGCTCGTGCAGGAGCCGGGCGATGGCCGCCGGCGCGGCGGCCGCGGATGCTTCGATGATGAGGCGCTGCGGCCGCGTTACGCGCAGCAGCAGCACGAGCGCGGTGCGAAGCTGAACCCGACCTGTGCAGCACATGCAGCCGCCCACCTCACGGACCGTCACCGAGCCGTCGCGCACGCCGGCAGCGTCGGCGAGCGCAGTCTCTCCGAAATCGTTCACGAGCACCGCCCAGCGTTCGTGCGCGGGGCGAGCGGCGAGGAGGCGGGAGATCAGCGTCGTCTTTCCCGCGCCGGTGGCGCCGGTGACGAGCGTGACTGCGGTGCGCATGGATTTCGGAGCGAGGCCGGGCGAGAGGTTCATTATAATGCGACCCCTCTGCCCGCCCGACCGCAAAGGACAGCCATGACCGTGTTCGCGCACCCCATCCCGACGACGGTGCTCCTGCTGACCGCGTCGAACTTCTTCATGACATTCGCGTGGTATGGACACCTGAAGAACCTGAGCGCGTCGCCGTGGTGGATCGCCGCGCTCGTGAGCTGGGGTATCGCGCTCTTCGAGTACCTGCTGCAGGTTCCCGCGAATCGCGTCGGCTTCACCGTGATGAACCTCGCGCAGCTGAAGATCCTGCAGGAGGTGATCACGCTCAGCGTGTTCGTGCCTTTCGCGGTGTTCTACATGGGACAGCCGCTCAGGATGAACTATCTGTACGCGGGGATTTGTCTTCTCGGGGCGGTATACTTCATTTTCCGCGGCTGAAGCTCGCGACCCATCCTGCCCCGGCGCGCATCGCGCGCGACTCCCGACTGCTGAATCCTGATCCAGCTGTACTGATGCACATCCACATCCTCGGCGTTTGCGGCACGTTCATGGGCGGTCTCGCGGTGCTCGCGCGCGAGGCGGGACACAAGGTCACCGGGTGCGATGCGAACGTCTATCCGCCGATGAGCACCCAGCTCGAAGCCCAGGGCATCGAGTTGATCGAAGGCTACGGCGCCGACCAGGTCGGGCTCGCGCCTGACGTCTTCGTGATCGGCAACGTGATCACTCGCGGCAATCCGCTGATGGAAGCGATACTCGACCGCGGGTTGCCTTACGTCTCCGGCCCGCAGTGGCTGCGCGAGAACGTGCTCCAGGGGCGCTGGGTGCTCGCGGTCGCGGGCACTCACGGCAAGACCACGACGAGCGCGATGCTCGCGTGGATACTCGAGCACGGCGGCCTCAGACCGGGTTTTCTGATCGGCGGCGTCCCGCAGAATTTCGGCGTCTCGGCGCGGCTCTCCGACACGCCCTTCTTCGTGATCGAAGCCGACGAATACGACACCGCGTTCTTCGACAAGCGATCCAAGTTCGTGCACTACCCCACGCGCACCGCGGTACTCAACAACCTCGAGTTCGATCACGCCGACATATTCCCCGATCTCGCGGCGATCGAAACCCAGTTCCACCACTTCGTGCGCACCCTTCCTTCCACCGGACGCATCGTCTCCAACGGCGGCGACGCGCAGCTCGAGCGCGTGCTCGACAAAGGCGCATGGACCCCGGTCGAGCGTTTCGACTCCGACTTAGGCTGGCGCGCCGCAACGCCCGGTGCTGACGGCGCCTTCGAAGTGTTTTTCGAAGGCCGTTCGTGCGGGACCGTGCGCTGGACCCTCATGGGCGCGCACAACCGCTCGAACGCGCTCGCAGCGATCGCGGCTGCGCGTCACGCCGGCGTGACGCCGGCCCTCGCGATCGAAGCGCTGGGCGCGTTCGAGAACGTGAAGCGCCGGATGGAAGTGCGCGGCGTGGTGCGCGGCGTGACGGTGTACGACGATTTCGCCCACCACCCCACGGCGATCGAAACCACGATCAAAGGCCTGCGCGCCCGGGTGAACGGCGCGCGTATCCTCGCAGTGGTGGAGCCGCGCTCTAACACCATGAAGCTCGGCGTCATGAAGCAGGCCCTGCCCGCGAGCCTGGACGCCGCCGACCGCGTGTTCTGCTACAGCGGCGCGCTCACGTGGGACGCGGCCGCGGCGCTCAGCTCCCTCGGCGCCAAAGCGTCGGTGCACGCCGACCTCGCCGCGCTGGTGTCGGCGATCGCGAATACCGCAGGCGCCGGCGATCACGTGCTCATCATGAGCAACGGCGGTTTCGGCGGGATACACGACAAGCTGCTCGAAGCGCTCGCACGCACGGGCTGAAGCGCCATCTACCCACTGGAAGGACCGACAACAATGGAAGACAACATCCTCGAGCGCGACGAGCTCGGCGCATTCACCCGCCACACCCACGTCGCGCAGGAAGGTTCCGGCACGGGTCCTCTGGCCGGTCTCACTTTCGGCGCCAAGGACATCTACGACGTCGCAGGCCACAAGACCGGTTTCGGCAGCCCCGACTGGCTGCGCACGCACGAGGCTGCGGCGAAGACCGCACCCATCGTGCAGCAGCTCCTCGATGCGGGCGCCGATCTGGTCGGCAAGACCCACACCGACGAGCTTACCTTCAGCCTCAACGGCGAAAACGCGCATTACGGAACGCCGGTGAACGTCAACGCGCCGGGACGCATTCCAGGCGGATCGTCGAGCGGGTCGGCTGCCGCAGTCGCGGGCGGCCTCGTCGATTTCGCGCTCGGCAGCGACACCGGCGGCTCGGTTCGCGCGCCCGCGAGCTTCACCGGAATCTACGGCCTGCGTCCGACGCACGGGCGAGTCTCGCTCGAAGGCGCGCGCCCGCTTGCCGGGAGCTTCGATACCGCCGGCTGGTTCGCAAGGGACCCCGACGTGATGGAGCGCGTGGGCAGCGTGCTGCTCGCCGAAGCGCGCGACACGACCCAGCCGCGCCGGCTGCTCATCGCGCAGGACGCGTTCGACCTCGTCGGTCACGCGGCCGCGGCGGCACTCGAGCCCGGGGTCGCGAAGGTGAGTGCCCTCGGCGGACGAGTCCAGCGCACGACCGTGAGCGCCGAAGGCCTGATCACGTGGCTCGATGTTTTCCGCCCGCTCCAGGGTTATGAGGCGTGGGCGCAGCATGGCGAGTGGGTCGGTGTAGCCAAACCCGAGCTCGGGCCCGGCATCCGCCAGCGCATCGAATGGGCCTCGACCATCCCCATCAAGGACTTCGAAGCGGCAAAAGCGAAGCGCGAAGAGATCACCGAGCGCATGAAGGCATTGCTCCGCGACGACGCGGTGCTCGTGCTGCCGACCGTCCCCGACATCGCGCCGTTGCGCGACGCCGACCCGAAATCCACCGAGGACTTCCGCACGCGCGCGCTCACCCTCCTGTGCATCGCCGGCCTCTCGCGCCTGCCCCAGATCAACCTGCCCCTCGGCCGGCTCAACGGCTGCCCGATCGGCCTTTCGCTCATCGGGCCCAGGGACAGCGACATGATGCTGCTGGGTATGGCGCGGCGCATCGCCGACTCGCGCTGACCCTACGCCGGTGTTTAGTGTCGAGTGGAGCAGCGCGCTCGCGCCGGTTGCCGTCGTCACTCACCACTGAACACTCACAACCCAGACACTGATGTTGATCTACATCCACGGCTTCAACAGCTCGGCCTTGTCGTTCAAGGCGGGATTGCTGCGCCGGCGGATGGCGGAGCTGCGTCGAGCGCGCGAGCTCGTGTGCCCCGAGCTTTCGCACCGGCCTGCGGAAGCGATCGCCGCGCTGGAGGATATCGTCGGGAGTGCGGAGGGCGCGCCGGTCGCGCTGATCGGAAGCTCGCTCGGCGGTTATTACGCGACGTGGCTCGCCGAGCGCTACGAGCTGCCGGCGGTCCTGCTCAATCCCGCGGTACGCCCGTACGACCTGCTCAGCGCGTACGTCGGTCCGCAAACCAATCTCTATACCGGTGAGCGCTACACGCTGAGCGCGCAACACGTCGCCGAGCTGCGCGAGCTCGAGGTCGCTTCGGTCACGTCCGAGCGCTATCTGCTGATCGTCGAGACCGGCGACGAAGTGCTCGATTACCGCGACGCGGTCGAAAGCTATCTCGGTTGCGCGCAAATCGTCGTCGAAGGCGGCGATCACGGCCTCGGCGACTTCGATCGCTACCTGGAGCGTGTCCTCGCTTTCTGCGGTGTCTCGAATGCGAGCGCGACCGTCGACGGCGGATGACCCGCTGCAGGCGAGGGCGCCTGCGCGACCAAAGCGCTGCAGCCGCGGCAACGTTGACGTAGCGCACGCGCCCCGGCTGCAGCAAAAACCGCACGCGACGTGTCGATCGGTGACGAACGGCGTCGGTGCACACCGAGCGGCGGCGGGCACCGGCGCTCGACTATAATGCGGGTCGCGGCCACTGAAATTCCCGGCTGCTTCTTTTTTCCCTCCCGCACCGTCGAGCCGTCCGCATGAACGTTTTTTACGAAGAAGAGGGGACGCTCAAAGTCGGCGCCGTTCTCGCCGACAACAACACCTCGCTCCAGGTCGAAGCGCCGCACGGCAAGCGCTCCAAGATCAAGTCGGCGAATGTGCTCTTCAGGTTCGAGCAGCCCGGCATCACCGATTTCATGGCGAGTGCGCACGCCGCGGCCGACGAGATCGACCTCGATTTCCTGTGGGAGTGCGCGAGCCGCGAGGAGTTCGAATACGAAGCGCTCGCGCGCGAGT
The DNA here is from genome assembly GCA_028292065.1 of Betaproteobacteria bacterium. Taxonomy (GTDB): domain Bacteria; phylum Pseudomonadota; class Gammaproteobacteria; order Burkholderiales; family SG8-41; genus JAQGMV01. The sequence goes on along the minus strand of JAQGNC010000573.1, from coordinate 4,583 downwards.
ATTACGGGCACTCGCCGGCGCCGGTCGAAGCGGCCGGGGTGCTGACCCGGCTGCACGGCGCGCCCATGTATTTCTACAAACGCGGCCGCGGCCGCTACAAAGCCGCGCCCGACGAGGCGCTGAAAGCGGCGCTCGCGAGCGTGGAGCGCAAGAAGCAGCAGGCGCTCGCGCGCGATGCGTACGTCGCGCAGTTGACGCAAGCGCGACTGCCGCCCGAGTTCGCGCCCATGCTCGACGCGCTGCTCTACAAACCCGATCGCAATTCGATCGAGTGGAAAGCGCTCGAGGAAGCGGCCGCCGAGTGCAAGCTCACGCCGGTGCGGCTGATCGAGCGCTGCGGCGGAATCCCGTCGACGCACGATTACCACCTCAACCGTTTCGTTTTCGAAAACCTCCCGCGCGAGACCGTGAGCGACGCTCCGGCGCCGGCTGCGGACATCGAAGGCCTGCCGCTGGCGGACGCGCTCGCGTTCAGCATCGATGACGCCTCGACGACCGAGATCGACGACGCTTTTTCAGTGACCGCGCTGCCGAACGGCAACGTGCGGTTCGGCATCCACATCGCGGCGCCCGCGCTCGGGGTACCCGCCCAGAGCGCGCTCGACGCGATCGCGCGCGAGCGCCTGTCGACGGTCTATTTCCCCGGCGGCAAGATCACGATGCTGCCGCCGACCGCGATCGAGCGTTACACCCTGTGCGCCGGGACCGAGTGCCCGGCGCTTTCGCTCTACGCTGAAGTCACCGCCGCCGACGAAGTGGTCGCCACCGAAACGCGCATCGAGCGCGTGCGGATCGAGGAGAACCTGCGGCACGAAACGCTCGAGCCGCTTTTCAACGAGAGCACACTCGGCCGCGCGTCTATCGACCATCCTTTCGGCGCGCAGCTTCAGAGGCTGCTGCAATGGGCGGTGCAGCTCGAGCGCGCGCGCCGCGGTGACACGCCCGAAGGCGAGCAGCGCGCTGAATACAACTTTCGCGTGCAGGATGACCGTGTCGAGATCACGCGGCGCTATCGCGGCACGCCGATCGACAAGCTGGTCTCCGAGCTCATGATCTACGTCAACAGCACGTGGGGCCGCGAGCTCGCGCAGAGCGAGACCGCCGCGATCTACCGCGTGCAGGGCGGCGGCAAAGTGCGCATGAGCACCGTGCCGTCGGCCCACGTCGGCCTCGGGGTCGAGCAGTACGTCTGGGCGAGCTCGCCGCTGCGCCGTTACATCGATCTCGTCAACCAGCGCCAGATCGCAGCGCTCGCGAGCGGTTCGAGGCCGCCGTATAAACCCGGGGACGAAACCCTGCTCGCGGTCATGCGCGAATTCGAATCGACGTACGACGTGTACTCCGATTTCCAGCGCTCGATGGAGCGCTACTGGTGCCTGCGCTGGCTGCTCCAGGAAGACGTGACTCGCGTGACCGCGACCCTGATGCGCGAGAACCTCGTGCGCTTCGACGAGCTGCCGCTCGTCGCGCGAGTGCCCTCGGTGCCCGCGCTCAAGTCCGGAACGCGTGTGGTGCTCGACATCAGCTCGATCGATCTCCTCGAGATCACGTTCCATGCCGAGTTCAAGAGCGAGGTCGAAGTCGAGCAATCCTCAGAACCCGCCGCATCGGACGCTGCTGAGGCATAACTCCGCAGTCGTCATTCCGGACGCGCGGCAGCGCAACTGTGGTTCGTCATTCTGGACGCGCGGCAGCGCAAGTGATCCAGAATGCCGCGGCGATGAAGCCAGGCGGGCATAAATCGCCCGCAGCCGCGGCTCGGTGAACGAACAGAGGGAAACCAAGGTTTCCTTCCGTAACCTCCCATCCTTCGTCATCTACCGATGCGCCGTCATTCTGGACGCGCGGCAGCGCAAGTGATCCAGAATCCATTGTCGAACGGTTGAACGGTTGAACTTCAAATTGGATTCCGGCCTGCGCCGGAATGACGATGCGGTGTGTCATGGCGGGTTCGGTAGAATCCGCTCATGTCGTCGAAGCGCTCCCCCAAAGTCCTCGCTTTCCCGCGCCGCGTGAGACACCGGCGCCACTCGCGCTGGCATGCCGCGCTCGCCGCGCTCGACGCGCGAGTCGACGATCTCGAGCGCCGGCTCGGCGGCCGCCCGCGCACGACGCCGACGAGCATCGGCAGCCGCATGCGCACCGCGGTGCTCGCGTCGGTGCTCGTGCACGCATTCATCCTGTACGCGGTGACGGTGCAGGTGCCCGATCGCTCGAAGCGCGACGAGAAATCGCCGCAGCTCGAAATCGTGCTCATCAACGCGAAATCGAACGCGGCGCCGGCGAAGGCCGACATACTCGCCCAGCACAACCTCGACGGCGGCGGGAACACCGACGAGAAGCGGCGGGCGCAAAGCCCGCTGCCGGTGCTGCCCGACCAGGCGCCTGAAGCCGAAGTGAAGCTCGCGCTGCGCCGCGTCGAAAAGCTCGAGCACGAGGCGAAGCAGCTCATGACGCAGAAGCGGTCGAACGCTGAGGTCCAGACCGCGCCTGCGGCGGCCAAGGCGGGGGCGCAGCCGGAGGGCGAGCGGGTGCCTGCGCCGCAAGCCGTCGACCTCGTCCAGCGCAGCCTTGAGATCGCGCGGCTCGAAGCGCAGATCGCGCGCGACTGGAACGCGTACCAGGAGCGGCCGCGCAAACGCTTTCTCGGCGCGCGCGCGCAGGAAGTGCGCTTCGCGCGCTATGTCGAAGACTGGCGCCAGAAGATCGAGCGCGTAGGCGACGTGAACTATCCTCAGGGCGCGCGCGAGCAGCGGCTGCAGGGGCGGCTCCTGGTCACGGTCGGCATCAAAGCCGACGGCACGCTCGACAGCGTCGACATCAACCGGCCTTCCGGGCACAAAGTGCTCGACGAGGGCGCGCGGCGCATCGTGCAACTCGCCGCGCCTTTCGCCGCGTTTCCGGCGGACATCGCCAAGGACACCGACGTCCTGTACATCACGCGCTGGTGGACGTTCACCTCGTCCGACAAGTTCCAGTCCGAATAGCGATGCTTCACGCAACACGGCGCGCCGCGCTCACACTTTCGATATGACAGACCGCTACGCAGTGATCGGCAACCCGGTCGAGCACAGCAGATCGCCGCTGATCCACGCCGAGTTCGCGCGCCAGACCGGTCAGCCGGTCAGCTACGGCAAGCTCTACTCGGAGATCGCAGATTTCGAAGCGACGGTGCAGCGCTTTCGCGACGAAGGGGGCCGCGGCGTCAACGTCACGGTGCCTTTCAAGCACCGCGCGTATGCGCTTGCTTCGCGCTCGAGCCGCCTCGCCGAAGAGGCGCGGGCCGCCAACACGCTCGTCTTCGACGCGGACGAAACCGTCGGCCACAACACCGACGGCGTCGGCCTGGTTCGCGATCTGACCGACAATCTCGGCTGCGCGATCCGCGGCCGGCGCGTGCTCGTGATGGGGGCGGGCGGCGCGGCGTACGGCGTGTGCGGGCCTTTGCTCGAAGCGGCTCCCGCAGCGCTCGTGGTGGCCAACCGCACACCGGAGAAGGCGGTCGAGCTCGCGACGCGATTCGCCGCGCTTTTCCCCGACGCTTCCGAAGTCGCCGGCGCCGCTTACGCGGAGCTCGCGGGGCGCGAGTTCGACATCGTGATCAACGCGACTTCGGCGGGACTCTCGGGCGATATGCCCGCGTTGCCGGCGGGCGTGTTCGCGCGAGCCGCGCTCGCGTACGACATGGTGTACGGGAAAGCCACGCCGTTTCTCGCGGCCGCGGTGCGCGCGGGCGCACGAACCGCGGACGGCCTCGGCATGCTCGTCGAGCAGGCGGCCGAGTCCTTCTATCTGTGGCGCGGGATGCGCCCCGACACCGCGCCCGTGATCGAGCTTCTGCGCGGAACGCTGAAGTGCTGAGCGCGTTGTGGCGTTTCGGCTGGCGCCTGGTGCTCCTCGCGCTGATCGCCCTGACCCTGCTGCAGTTCTGGTTTTTTGCGTGCGTTTTCTACTGGTCCGTCTACGACCCCGACACGACCGCTTTCATGCGCTCGCGCCTCGAAAAGATCAGGGAGGAGCAGCCCGACGCGAAGCTGCAATACCAGTTCGTGCCTTACGCGCGTATCTCGCCGCATCTCAAACGGGCCGTCATCGCCTCGGAAGACGCGAAGTTCTTCCAGCACGACGGTTTCGACTGGGACGGGATACGCAAGGCCTACGAAAAGAACGTGAAGGAAGGCGAAGTCGTCGCCGGCGGCTCGACGATCACGCAGCAGCTCGCCAAGAACCTTTTCCTCTCCGGCGACCGCGCGTTCTGGCGCAAAGCGCAGGAGGCCGCGATCACGGTCATGATCGAGCTCATCATGGACAAGCGGCGCATCCTCGAGCTTTACCTGAACGTGATCGAGTGGGGCGACGGCGTCTTCGGCGCGGAAGCGGCCGCGCGTCACCACTTCGGGGTCTCCGCCGCGCAGCTCGGCCCCGAGCAGGCCGCCCGCCTCGCGGCCATGGTGCCGAGTCCGCGGCGCTACAGCCCGGGCCGCAACACCGCGTACCTCGAGCGGCGCACGGCGACGATACTGGCGAGGATGAATGGGGTCAGGGTACCGTGAAGGGTGAAGGGTGAAGGGTGAAGGGTGAAG
>JAQGNC010000524.1 GCA_028292065.1 Betaproteobacteria bacterium | reverse complement strand
CCAAGACAGATGCACCCGTCGGTTAACATCGGGCACGAGCAATCACGCACGGGAGGAGAGCAGATGAAAACGACGCTGATGTTCATGGGGGATGTGAACCTGATGAACGTCACGGACCCGCAAGCGCCGTTCGGGAAGGTGACTGAGGTGCTGCAGCAGGCCGATATGCGCTTTGCGAATCTCGAGTGCTGTTTTTACGAAGCGCCGGGGGCGCGGTCGTTGTCGGACGAAGGTTTTTACGCGAGCCCGGCCGTGGCGCGAGCGCTGCGCGTGGCGGGACTCGACGCGGTGGGGACGGCGAACAACGTCAATTACGGCGAGCGCGCGATCCTGTCGTCACTAGACGTGCTCGACGCGCTGGGCATCCCGCACACCGGCAGCGGCGCGAACGCGGCGGCGGCGCACGAGCCGGTGATCGTGAAAACGCCGGGCGGAGTCAGGGTCGGCGTGCTGCAGCGCACATCGGTGTACTGGCCGACCGGCCACGAAGCGGGAGAGCACACCCCGGGTGTCGCGGCGCTGCGCGGTCACACCGCGTACCGGGTGCCTGCGCACAAGACACGCCCCGAGATTCCGCCGATGAACCGTCCCGGCGTGCCGCCCGAAGTCATGACGTGGGCCGATCCGGCGTACCTCACGCGCCTGCGCGAGGACGTCGCGCGGCTGCGCGAGCGTTGCGACCTCGTGGTCGCGTCGCACCACTGGGGGCTGCACCAGGACGTGCTGCAGTACATGACCGAGATCGCGCACGCGGCGATCGACGCGGGCGCTGACGTCGCGATCGGCCACGGTCCGCATTACTCGCTGCCGGTCGAGGTCTACCGCGGCAAGCCGATTTTCTACGGCCTCGGGAGCTTCTCGTTCCACACCGGTCACGGCGGCCGCAAGCACGGCGACTGGGTCGGCATGCTCGCGCGCGTGGAGATCGATTCCGGCCGTGTCACCGAGGCGGCTTTCCGCCTGGTACGCCACGACGAGAGCAACCAGACCTACTGCTGCGATCCCGCGCAGGAGCGCGATGCACTCGAGGAGATCACCCGCCGCAGCACGCCGCTGGGCACCCGCCTCGACGTGCGCGGCGCCGAGGTGCGCTTCATCTAGGCGTTACGCGGTCATACGGTGCGCGCGTGCAGCCCCAGCAGGTCGCCGATGCGCTCGGACGCTTTCAGGCCCGAGCCGGTCAGCACGAGCACCGTCGTCTCGTCCGGCTTTACCGCGCCTGTAGCGATCAGCTGGGTCAGGCCCGCGGCGCCGGCGGCGGAGGTCGGCTCGACATAAAGCCCTTTGCGCGCGAGATCGCGCAGCGCGTCGACGATTTCGGCCTCGCTCACCGCGACGATGCTGCCGCCGCTGTCGCGCACCCCGTGCAGCACTTCTTTGACGCGCGTCGGCTTGGAAGAGGCGATGCCTTCGGCGATCGTCGCTTTTATTTCGGTATCGACGAGCGCGTCGCCGCCCGCCTGGTAAGCCGCGAAGTAAGGCGCACAGTTTTCAGCCTGGACGCCGAAGACGCGCGGCATGCGCTCGATCTCGCCGTTGCGCAGCAGCTCCTCGAAGCCGCGCAGGCAGCCGAGCACGTTGCTGCCGTAGCCCAGCGGCGTGATCACGTTGTCGGGCGCCCTGAAACCGAGCTGCTCCCACAGCTCGTACGCGAGAGTCTTGGTGCCTTCGACGAAGAACGGCACCCAGTTGTGGCTCGCGTAGAAGATCTCCGAGCTCATGGCAACCGCCGCGTCGGCGACGTCCTGCCGCGACCCGCGGATGGTCAGCACATCGGCGCCGCAGGCGGCGATCTGCGCGATCTTCGGATACGAAGCACTTTCCGGAACGAGGATGCGGCAGCGCAGGTCCGCGGCAGCGGCGTACGCCGACAGCGATGCGCCGGCGTTGCCCGACGAGTCTTCGAGCACGTGGTCGATGCCGCGGCTTTTCAGGTAGCTCACCATGACCGTCATGCCGCGATCCTTGAACGACCCGGTCGGCATGGTGAACTCGAGCTTGAAGCGCGTGCGCGCGCCGTGCCACTGGCCTTCGATGAGCGGCGTCCACCCTTCGCCGAGCGAAACCGCGTGCGCATCGTCGACGCCGATCGCCGCGGCGTAACGCCAGACCGAATAGCGGTCGGACCTGATCTCGCTGCGCTTCAACCCGCGCGCGGGCGTGAGATTGAGATAAGCGCCGTCGTCCGCGCTCCAGCGGGGTTGGTCGATCGGGTAGGTGGTGCCGGTGGTGGGTGAGATGAATTGCATGAGGTGAAGGAGTGAAGGAGTGAAGGGGCGGTGAGGCAAACAGCGGAACGAGGGTTTACTTACTTTGGCTCGCAGTATTTGCTTCGACTCTCATGCACTGCAAACCACCCCCACCCTAACCCTCCCCCTGAAGGGGAGGGAACTACAGGCGCCGCGCGCCTGCAAAAACTCTCCTTCCCCCTCAGGGGGAAGGCCGGGATGGGGGTGGGTTTAAGCCTTGCGGAGAACCGACGGCGGATCGAGCTTCACGCAATTGTACCGTCAGTCCGGCCTCAAGCCGATCTTCCGCGCGACCCTGCCCCACTGCTCCATCTCGCCTTTGACGAAGCGCGAGAATTCCTCCGCCGAGTTGCCCACGGGTATCGCGCCCTGAGCCGCGAGCTTCTCGCTCATATCGGGAAGCGTGATGACGCGGCCGATCTCTGCGCTCAGCGTGTTCAGCACGGCTTTGGGCATCCTGCCGGGCGCGAATACCCCGTACCACTCGTACGTGTCGAACCCCGGCAATCCCGATTCGGCGAACGTCGGGGTGTCGGGGAGCCCGGGTGAGCGCTTCGCGGCGGTCGTCGCGATCGGTCTCAGGCGCCCCGACCGGATGTGCGGCAGCACCCCGGGAGGGCCGCTGATCATGAGCTGGATGCGCCCGCCGATGAGGTCGATGATCGCGGGCGCACCGCCTTTGTAAGGGATGTGCGTGATCCTGATTCCCGCCTGGAGATTCAGGAGCTCCATCGACAGGTGGCCCGAAGTCAGAGGGCCCGGCGAGCCGTAGTTCAGCTGTCCCGGCTTCGCCCTGGCCAGCGCGATCACATCCTTCAGCGTGCCGGCCGCAACGCCGGGGAACGTCGTCATGACGCCGGGCACGATCACCATCAGCGACACGGCACTGAAGTCGCGGGCGGTGTCGTAAGGCAGGTTCTTCATGACGAAAGGGTTGACGACGTGAGGCGTGAGCAGAGTGCCGATCGTGTAACCGTCGGAAGGCGCTTTCGCGACGATCTCGCTGCCGACGGTGAAGACCCCGCCGGGACGGTTGTCGACCACGACCTGCTGCCCCCACGCGTCGGTCAATTTCTGCGCGACCAATCGCGTGACGATGTCGGCCGTCGAGCCGGCGGGTACCGGCACGATCCAGCGCAGGGGACGCGTCGGGTAGGGTTGCGCGTGAGCGCCGGTCGCGGCCGCGAAGCCTGCCACCGCGAGCGCTGCCCAAGCTTTGGTTCGGTTCACGCACGCTCCTCGCGTCGAAGCGTTCGACGTCGAGGAATCTTAATCCACGTAAAAGGCAGCGTCGCGCTGCCTTTACGTGCCGCGAAAGTGGCAGACAGCGTCGGGCCGGCGCTACCCGTCGAAAGTACCAGGCGGCGTCGCCGGTGCCTTCCAGTCGTCGAAAGTAGAAGACAGCGTCACCGCTGCCTCCTAGTCGTCGAAAGCAGAAGACAGCGTCTGCGCTGTCTTCTGCTGAAAAAAAGAAGGCAGGGTCTCCCCTGCCTTCGTGTCGTGCGCCCTCGCGTCGCCGCGAGGTTTCGCCGGGCGGCCGCAGCCGCCGCTGGCGTGTTACTTCGTCGCTGCGCCGCCGGTCGCGGAGCCCGAGGCGCTGCCGCCGGTCGTGCTGCTGCCCGACGAGCCGCTGCTCATCGAGTCGTCGCCTTTCTTGCCTTTGGATTTCTTGGCTTTCTTGGCTTTCTTCGATTTGCCCTTGGCTTTGCTTTTGCCCGAATCGCTGTCGGTCATGCCGGTCGATGCGCCGGTGCTCGCCGAACCGGTCGCGCCGGTCGTCGCGCCGCCGGTCGTCGCGGTGCCGGTGGTGCCGGTGGCGCTCGTGCCTGCGCTCGCGCCCGCTTTGCCGGACGGGGCGGTGGAGGTGGAGGGCGCCGCTTTCGTGGCGTCGCCTTTGGACGGCGCGGTGGTGGTTTGTGCTGCAGCAACGCCTGCGGTGGCGGCAAACGCCGCGGCGATGATGGTCGACAGTACTTTGTTCATGACTCGCTCCTAGAGTGGTTTGCCCTGTCGGGACACGAGGCATAACGCGCCGCCAACCGAACGGGTTGACGCTCGGCGACGGCTCGCCGCTAGGGCCGAGGCGGCACGTCCAGGCGCACCGCGACTCCTTCGAGCCCCGGCGCCGCGGGCGGGTAGCGCCGCATCACTTCGGGATCGTGGCCCGGCACCACGTGATCGGCACTGTCCGCGAGCGCGACGCAGCGGTCCCACCCCGCCCCCATGTCGTCGACGTCGAAGACGATCGGGAAAGGGCGGCGGCTGCGCATGTTGGCGTAGAAATGCGAGGCGTCCGAGGCGAGCACGACGAAACCTCGCGCGGTGCGCACCCGCACCACCTGCAGCCCCGGCGTGTGGCCGCCGACGTGATGGACGCTCAGGCCCGGCGCGAGCTCGGCCTCGCCGTCGTAGAAGCGCACGCGGCCCCTGTATACCTCGCGCACCATCCCGACGACCGCCTCGACGTCGTATGAGTGCGACTGATCGGGTCTGGCCATGTGACGGCCGGTCGCGAAATGCATCTCCTTGTCCTGGAGATGGAAGGTCGCGTTCGCGAAGAGATCGAAGTTGCCGATATGGTCGTAATGCAAATGCGTGACGATGACGTCGCGCACCCGCGCGGCGTCGACGCCGAGGGCTTGCAGGCCGGCCGCAGGGCAGCGGATGAGCTCGCGGCCGCGACGCTGCGCGGCCTCGGCGTTGAAACCGGTGTCGACGACGAAACTGCGCTGCGCGTTGCGCACGAGCCACACGAAGTAGTCCAGCGGCATCGGGCCATTGTGCGGATCGCCTCCGATGAAGTTCTCGGCGCTTCCGCGATCGTGCCGCGCGTAGCGCACCGCATAGACTTCATACACGCCGCCGTTCTTCGCGTCCTCCGCCACCACTCGCTCCTCGCCTCACGCCTCACGCCTTACGCCTCACGCTTTTATGAATGGTAGCATTGCCCAAAATCTTCGAAGGAGAGCACCACATGGATCTCGGTCTCAAAGGACGCACTGCGCTCGTCACCGGAGGCTCGCGCGGGCTTGGGCTCGGCGTGGCGCAACTGCTCGCCGCCGAAGGCTGCAATCTGCACCTCGCTTCGCGCAGCGCAACCGATCTGGAGAACGCACGCAAGCGGATCATGGACGTGCACGACGTCGAAGTGACGTGCTACGCGATGGACCTGGCGCAGAGCGAGAACGTGCACAAGCTCGCCAAAGCGTGCTTCGACGTCGACATCCTCGTCAACAACGCGGGCGCGATTCCGCAGGGCACGGTCGTCGGGCTCGACGAGCAGACCTGGCGCACCGCGTGGGACCTGAAAGTCTTCGGCTTCATCAACCTGATCCGCGAGATCTATCCGGTGATGTGCGAGCGCCGCCGCGGCGTCATCGTCAACGTGATCGGCGTCGCCGGCGAGCGGCCAGTCGCGAACTACATCGCCGGCAGCATGGGCAACGCGAGCCTGATCGCGCTCACTCGCGCGGTCGGTGCGGAGAGCGCGGACTCGGGGGTGCGCGTGGTCGGGGTCAACCCGGGCGCGACTGAAACCGATCGCCAGGTCTTTCGCTGGCGTGCGCGCGCGGAGAAGGAGCTCGGCAACGCCGATCGCTGGCGCGAGCTCACGAAAGGTTTCCCATTCGGACGCCTCGGGACGGTCAACGAGGTCGCGAACATGATCGTGTTCCTCTGCTCGGACCTGTCGTCGTACACGACCGGAACGGTCATCACCGTCGACGGCGGCGCTTCGGCGAGGAAGTAGCGTGGTAGCGGCGGCGCCTCGCCTGCAGCGTTTTTGAAAAGCCGCTGACGCGGCAAACCGGGCTGCAGGCGAGGGCGCCTGCGCTGCGTACGGCGGCGCTAGGCCGGTTTATGGCACCGCGTCGCGGGGACGTATACCGCGATGCCCGCGTGGCGCCGCGCGCGGTCCGCGACTCGCGGCGGCACGACCGCGATGCCGCGATGCGGGGTGCTGCGGTCGATCCCCACGCATTCGAGCCACTTCCACTCGATCCCGGCGCGTCCGGGCTCGGGCTTGTCGCGATCCGCGATGAGCAGGAACTCGCCGTCGCGCACTTCGGGCGCACGCTCGGCGCCGTCGAACAGATTCCGCATGCAGTGCGCGCGATCGACGAGCGCGATCCACTCGCCCATGCCGGCGACCTTCAGGTACTGCGCATCGTCGAAAACCTCGGGCGACGCGACGCTGTACATCGCGAGCGACGGCGGATGGCTCGAGTCGGCGCACTTGAAGCGCTGCGCCGAGCCGATTCCCGGAACCGTCGTCATGATCGCAAGGTGCTCGTCATACCAGCGGTCCCACTCGCTTTCGCGTGCGCGGTCGGTGAGACCGCTCTGGCTCATGAAGATCATCGGGCTGGCGCGGTGAACGAGTGAATGGGTGAACGGGTGAACGGGTGATGCCAGCCGTTGCCCGCGGAGTGCCATGCGCAAGTAGGATTCATGATGCTTGCAATTCTAACCGGTCGCAGGTCTCGCGCCGGGGTTTACCCGTTCACCCGTTCACCCGTTCACGCTTAATCGATCAGCAATACCACCTTGCCCACCACCTTGCGGTCGCGCACCACCGCCAGCGCTTTCTGGTGCTCTTCGATCGGGTACGCCGCCATCACGTGAGGCTTGATCTTCCCCTCTTCGTACAGGCGGAAGAGCTCCTGCTGCACCGCGCGCACCTTCTGCGGCTCGCGGTCGCGGTAATCGCTCCATTGCAGGCCGATGAGCGAGATGTTCTTGACGAGCAGGATGCCGGCTTTGACCTGCGGGATGCGTCCTTCGGCGAATCCGACGACGACCACGCGCCCCGACCACGCGATGGTGCGAAAGCTCGCGTCGAAGACGTCGCCGCCGACCGGGTCGACGATGATGTCGACGCCGCGCTTGCCGACCGCGTCGTAGACCTGTTTCCTGAACGACTCGCGGATGTCAGGCACGTCGGTGCGCACGATGTGATCGGCGCCGTTCGCTTTCGCGAGCGCGGCTTTCTCTTCGCTGCTGACGCTGGCGACGACGGTCGCGCCCAGCGCTTTGGCGATCTGCACCGCCGCGAGTCCGACACCGCCCGCAGCACCATTGACCAGCACCACTTCTCCGGGCTGGTACCTCGCGCGCTCGACGAGCGAGAAGTGCGCGGTGAGATAGGTGAGCCCCATCGCCGCGGCATCGGCGAAGCTCATGCTGTCCGGGATCACGTGGCAGTTCGCTTCGCGCACCACGCATTTGCCGGCATACGCGCCGTATTCGATCTGCGCGGTGACGCGGTCACCGGGCTTGCACAGTGTGACCCCTTCCCCCACCGCGGCGACCACCCCCGCGAAGTCCTTGCCGGGGCTGAACGGCCGCGGCGGCAGTTTCTGGTAAGTCCCGCCGATCACGAGCAGGTCCGGAAAATTGATGCTCGCCGCCCGCACCTCGACCAGCACTTCCCCCGCTTTGGGCTGGGGGTCAGGGGCTTCGGCGAGCGTGAGACTTTCGATGGGACCGTGTTCGCGTACGAGTAAGGCTTTCAATCCGGGCTCCTGCGCTGTGAAGGGTGAAGGTGTGAAGGGTGAAGGTGTGAAGGTGTGAAGGGTCAATGATACCGGTGAGCGGAGCAAGAAGCTCCCTTCACCCTTCACCCCTTCACCCTTCACCTTTCTTCACCCTTCACGAATCAGTGCGCCATCCCCTGCCCCCCGTCGATGTAGATCGTCTCGCCGGTCAGGAACGGGATGTCTTCGGAATACATGGCGGCGACGAGCTTCGCGATCTCTTCGGCGGTGCCGGGACGGCGGCCGGGAATGCGTTTGTCGATGTACTCGCGGACCGGGCCACGCTCTAGCGATTCGCGGTTGAGGTCTGTCACCACGTAACCCGGCGCGATGTCGATCACGCGTATGCCTTTCGACGCCCATTCGACTGCGAGGCAGCGCGTGATCGCGCCGACCGCGGCTTTCGACGCGCAGTACGCGAGATTGCGCTTGACCCCGACCTTGTCGAAAAACGAGCCGATGTTCACCACCGTCGCCCCGCCGGCCCGCGCCAGGTACGGATACGCTTCACGGCAGGCGGTGAAGACCGCGGTCGCGTTGGTCTGCATCACGCGCTCGTACAAAGCGGTGTCCATCTCGTGGCTCGGTGCGTCGAGGTGGATGCCGGCGTTGTTCACCAGTCCGTGCAGCACGCCGCCGGCTGTGACCGCTTCCAGCGCCGCGCGCACACTCGCTTCATCATTCACGTCGCACGCGTGATTGACGAAACTCGCGGCGAGCGCCGACGCGCCCGCGACTTGCGGCCCCGCTCCTTTGCGCGTGAGACACGCCACGCGAAAACCGCGCCGTGCAAGCTCGAGCGCGATCGCGGCGCCGATACCGCGGCTCGCGCCGGTCACCGCTACCAGCCTGTCCTGCCCAGGTGCCGTCACGTCGCTGCCCTGTCTTCTGCTGCAGGCGGGGCGCCTGCGCTGCTTGTCGTCACTTCGTTCGCCTCCAGGAGAAGGCCGGGATGGAGATGGACCTGGTTGCGGTTCAGATTGCTTTCTGTTCGCGCAGGCTCTCGATCTTCGCATCGTCGTAGCCGAGCACTTCGCGCAGCACCTCGTCGGTGTGCTCGCCGAGACGCGGCGGCGGGGTTCGATAGCTCGCGCTCGAGCCGTCGATGCCGATGCCCAGGCCCACCTGGGGAATGCGCCTGCCGTTCGAGGTGTCGCTGTAAAACAGCCCTCGCGCGACGAGCTCGGGGTCGCCGCTCACCTGGTCGACCCGGTTGACCGGCCCTGCGGGCACTTTGGCGGCCACGAAAAGCTTCAGCCATTCGTCGCGCGAGCGCGTGGCCAGCACGCTCTGGATCTCGGCGACGATGTCCTCACGCGCCGCGCGGCGATCGGCGTTGGTCGCGTAGCGCGCGTCGCCTCCCAACTCTGGGCGCCCCACCGCTTCCCAGAAGCGCTTCCAGATCGCATCGTTGCCCAGGCCGAGGGTAATCGGGTCGTCGCTGGTTTCGAACACCTGGTAGACCGCGATCACGCTGTCGCGCGCGCCGGTGCGCTTCGGCACTTCGCCCGAGCCGAGATACGGCACGATGCGCGGCGACATGAAGCGCGTCATGCTGTCGATCATCGAGATGTCGATCGCGTGCCCCCGGCCGCTGCGGCTGCGCTCGAAGAGTGCCGCGACGGTCGCATACGACGCATCCATGCCGGCGATGAGATCGGCCGCGGGCGTTCCCACTTTCTGCGGCGGGCTGTCGGCTTCGCCGGTCAGGTCCATCACGCCGCTATAGCCTTCGGCGATGAGGTCGTAGCACGGGAAATCGCGGCGCGCGCCGTCGAGACCGAAACCGCTGATCGAGACGTGGACGAGGTCGGGCTTGAGCGCTTTCAGGCGGTGGTGATCGACGCCGAGTTTCTTCTGGACCCGCGCGACGAGGTTCACGACGACGACGTCGGCGGTGCGCACCAGGTCGTGCAGCACATTGCGTCCGGCGTCCGCCGTGTAGTCGAGCGTCATGCTGCGCTTGTTGCGGTTCACGCTGAGGAACCACAGCGATTCGCCGTCGAGAAAAGGCGGACCCCACGCCCGGCTGTCGTCTCCGGAGCCCGGCCGCTCGATCTTGACGACGTCGGCGCCCATGTCGGCGAGCAGCATCGTCGCATACGGTCCGGCGATCGAGGTGGTGAGATCGATCACGCGCACGCCCGCGAGCAGCGCGATCGGCGCCGCGCCCGAAGGCTGCGGCAATGCGTCTAGGGGAAGCACCATGAATTCCGGGAAAAGCTCGAAAGTACCGTAGTACGTGGAGAGGCAGCGCCTACGGGAGAAGCACCGTCGAACCGGTCGTCTTGCGGCTCTCGAGATCGGCGTGCGCCTGAGAGGCGTTGCGCAGCGGATAAGTCTGGTTGACCTTGATCTTCACCACGCCTTTCTTCACCACGCTGAAGAGCTCGCGCGCAGCGGTGAGGAGCTCTTCGCGCGTCGAGGTGTAGTTCACGAGCGTCGGACGCGTCAGGAAGAGCGATCCTTTGGTGGCGAGGATGCCGATGTTGACCGGCGCCACCGGGCCCGACGCGTTGCCGAAGCTCACCATGAGGCCGAGCGGCGAAAGGCAGTCGAGCGAATCCATGAACGTGTCCTTGCCGACGCCGTCGTACACCACGGGAACCCCTTTGCCTTTGGTGATCGCTTTGACGCGCTCCGAAGTCTTCTCCTGCGAAGTCACGACGACGTGCTTGCAGCCGGCTTTCTTCGCGAGCGCCACTTTGTCTTCGCTGCCCACGGTGCCGATGACGGTCGCGCCGAGGTACTTGGTCCACTGGCAGAGAATCTGGCCGACACCGCCGGCTGCGGCGTGCACGACGATCGTGTCGCCTTTGGCGACCCTGTAGGTGCGGCGGCACAGGTACCACGCGGTCATGCCTTTGAGCATCATCGCCGCGGCGGTCTGGTCGTCGATTCCGGAGGGAATCTTCACGAGCCTTGCGACCGGCCGCAGCACGACTTCGGCATAGGCGCCGATGGGCTGCGCGTAGGCCACGCGATCGCCGACCTTGAATTCCTTGACGCGAGGACCGACCGCTTCGACCACGCCGGCGCCTTCGGAACCGAGCGTCATCGGCAGCGGCATCGGATACAGGCCCGAGCGATGGTAGGTGTCGATGTAGTTCAGGCCCACCGCGGTATTGCGCACGCGCACTTCGCCCGGGCCCGGGTTGCCGACTTCGACTTCTTCCCAGCGCAGTTTTTCGGGACCGCCGTTCTCGTTGATTCTGATGGCATAAGGCATCGCTCTATCCTTCGCTGTGATCGGTAGGAACCGCGATGGGATTGTAGCGTGAGACGTCAGGTGGACGATGCCCTGAGTAGCGCAGGCGCTACGGAAAGCGGATGGGAACTGGCGCCGCAAGGGGGTGAGTAGCGCAGGCGCCCTCGCCTGCAGCAATCAACGGCCAGGCTGCAGGCGGGGCGCCTGCGCTACACAAAGCGGATCGATGTAGCGCCGCGAGGCGCTTAAGGAGGCCCTTACCCCCGGAGGCGCGAAGCGCCGAACGCAGCGTCGAAGACCTTCACGCGAGCTCCACGTAAGCACACAGGAACTGGCGCTTCTTCCCGTCCGGGAAACCGATCTCGACCTGCTCGGCGGTCGCGCTTTCGACCCGGCCTTCGCCGTAGCGCGGCACCCGCACGCGGTCGCCCGCTTTGTACTGGGAAACCGCGCCGAGGGGCGCGCGCCGCGCCCAGCGCGGCAGGCGCGACTTTTTCACCGGCTTCAGCTCCGGCGGATGCAGGCAGTTGTCGCACGTGCCGCAGCGGTCGAAATCCTCGGCGCCTTCGAAATACTCGAGCAGCACTCGCCAGCGGCAGAACGCGCTCTGGGCGTAGAAGATCATGCGCTCGAGCTTCTCGCGATCGGCTTCGCTTTTTTTGCCGTATTCGTCGGCGAGGTGGAGCAGGTCTTCCGCTTTCACGTCCGGATTGACGATGCGGTAGCGCAGGTTCCGGTCCTGCTTCAGGTACCCGGCGTCTTTCATGAGCTTCAAGCCCACCTTGAGCTTGTTGCCCGCGACGTCCGGGGTCTGCGCCTCGAGCTGCGCGTAAGGAATCGGCTGGCTCTGCGCGTCGGCGGCGAGCAGCGCTTCGTACGCGTGCACCACGTCGTCGCGCGTCGGGTAGCGCCCGCCCAGAAAGAACTGCTGCACGCGCTTGTCGCGGGTGTCGTAGATGAGGATGCAGCGCGCGGGTTTCCCGTCGCGGCCCGCGCGGCCCGATTCCTGGTAATACGCTTCGAGGGTTCCCGGAACCTGGTAATGCACGACGAAGCGCAAGTCCGGTTTGTCGATGCCGAGCCCGAAGGCGTTCGTCGCGACCATCACCCGGCAGCGGTCGGCCATGAAATCGTCCTGCGTAGTCTCGCGCTCCTTGGCGGAGAGACGGCCGTGATAGCGCCCGACCTCGACGCCGGCGTCCTTGAGCGCTTCGTAGACCAGGTCGGCGTTCTTGACCGTCGCGGTGTAAACGATGCCGCTGCCTTCGAGCGACTGCACCAGCCGCAGGATGTGCTCGAGCTTTTCGCGATCGTTGGTCGCGTGCACCACGCGATAGTGCAGGTTGGGCCTGAATATGCCGGTATTGATGACTTCGAGCGTGCGCTTTAACTGCCGGCCGATGTCTTCGGTGACCGCGCTCGTCGCGGTCGCGGTGAGCGCCAGCACCGGCGGATTGCCGAGCGCGTCGACCGCGTTCGAGATCTCGAGGAAAGCCGGCCTGAAGTCGTGCCCCCACTGCGAGATGCAGTGCGCTTCGTCGATCACGAAAAGGTCGATCTCGTTCTGCCTCAACGCGTCGAGGAAAGTAGGATCGGTCAGGCGCTCGGGCGTGGTGAAGACCATCTCGGTCTCGCCGTTCCTGATCGATTCGAGCGCCGCTTTCTCCTCGCGCGCGGTGAGCGTGCTGTTCACTTCGATCGCGGAGACCCCCGCTTGCGCGAGCTTGTCGACCTGGTCTTTCATCAGCGCGATCAGCGGCGAGACGATCACGGTCGTCCCCGGCATGTGCAGCGCCGGCAGCTGGTAACAGAGCGATTTACCCGCGCCGGTGGGCATCACGGCGAGCGTGTCGCGTTTCTGCAGCACGCTGTCGATCACTTCCTGCTGGCCCGCGCGCAGGCGCGTGTAGCCGAAAGTGTCGCGCAGCGTTTTGTTGATGGCTTTGTTCTGTGCGCCGTTGGGCATGAAGAGGGCGAGCGTTGAAGTTGACCGGCTGCAGTCAAGCGCCGTGCCTGATCGGCATCACGCGGACTGGAAGACGAGGCCCGCGTGCTCGCGCAATGCGTGAAAACGCACTTTGCTCCAGTTGTCGGCGGCGGCGGTGAGCTCGGTCGCGTGGCCGGCGAGGAAGGTCGGCGCCTCGACCACGTCGTACGCGATGCGGTGGGCGTTGTTGTCGATGAAGCGTTTCAGCTCGCGCTCGTCCTCCGCCGTGATCCAGCGCGCGTATTTGTGCCGCGCGGGCGCCAGGCGCGCGTCGACGCCGTATTCGTGCTTCAGGCGGTGCGCGACGACTTCGAGCTGCAGCTGCCCGACCGCGCCGAGCAGGAGCGCGCCGCCCGCGTGCGGGCGAAACACCTGTATCGCGCCTTCTTCGCCGAGCTGTGCGAGCCCTGCGCGCAGCTGCTTGCTGCGCATGGGATCGGCGAGCTCGACCGAATAGAAGATTTCCGGCGCGAAAAAAGGCAGCCCGATGAACTGCAGCTTCTCACCTTCGGTGAGGGTGTCGCCCAACTGCAGCACGCCGTGGTTCGGGATGCCGATCACGTCGCCGGGAAAACCTTCTTCGAGGAGATCGCGCCGCTGCGAAAGGAACGACACGACGTTGTTGGTGCGCAGATCCTTGCCGTTGCGGCTGATCTTCAGGTTCATGCCGCGCGCGAAACGTCCCGAGCACACGCGCACGAAAGCGACACGGTCGCGGTGCGCGGGATCCATGTTCGCCTGGATCTTGAACACGACGCCGGTGAATTTCTCCTCGTTCGGCTCGACGATGCGCTGGATCGCTTCTTTCGGCCCGGGCGGCGGCGCGAGGTCGATCAGCGCGTCGAGCGTCTCTTTCACGCCGAAATTGTTGATCGCGGAGCCGAAGAAGACCGGGGTCTGCTGCCCCCTGAGGAAAGCCTGGCGGTCGAAATCGGGGGAGGCGCCTCGCACCAGCTCGACCTCGTTCTTCGCCTGCTCGAATGCATCGCCGAAGCGCTCGACGTTCTCAGCGTTATTGATGCCCACGATCACGTCGTCATCAGAGCCGCGGCGGTCTTCGCCCGCGCGGAACACCCGCATGCGGTCCTGCCGGATGTCGAACACGCCCGCGAAGCGCTTGCCCATGCCGACCGGCCACGTGAACGGCACCACCGGCATGCCGAGCACGCGCTCGATCTCGTCGATCAGCTCGAGCGGGTCGCGCACTTCGCGGTCCATCTTGTTGATGAAGGTGATGATCGGCGTATTGCGCGCGCGGCAGACTTCGAGGAGGCGCAGGGTCTGCGCTTCGACGCCGTTGGCGGCGTCGATCACCATCAGCGCCGCGTCGACCGCGGTCAGCACGCGGTAGGTGTCTTCCGAGAAATCCTTGTGGCCGGGGGTGTCGAGCAGGTTGATGACCGCGTCGCGGTACTCCATCTGCATAACCGAGCTGGCGACCGAGATCCCGCGCTGCTTTTCGATCTCCATCCAGTCCGAAGTCGCGTGGCGGCTCGCCTTGCGCGCTTTCACGCTGCCGGCGATGTGGATCGCGCCCGCGAAGAGCAGCAGCTTCTCGGTGAGCGTGGTCTTGCCCGCGTCGGGGTGCGAGATGATCGCGAAAGTGCGGCGGCGGGCGGCTTCCTGGGCGACGGACATAGGTTTTTCCAGCGTAGTGCACGCTGGAGCGTGCAAGATTCCAGCAGCGGCGCTGGAAGACCCAGCGGCAGAACGAAAGGGGCTGATTTTTACAGGATTTGGAGCAAAAACGCGAGCTTAATGGACCGCTGAAACAAGCAGTTAGTTCCTGCGGCTGCCCGGGCACCCGCGCTCATCCCTCCGCCCTCATCCCTCATCCCTCCGCCCTCATCCCTCCGCCTCCCCCCTCCGCCTTCATCCCTCGAAGGTCGAGGCATGCCGCTTGCCCCGTTGCGGCGACAAACTTTCGGAGGCTGCATGAACTGGGACTGGAACAACCTGTTCGCCTGGGTTTACGCCCCCTTGCTGACCGTGGGCACGACCGAGATCACCCTCGCGCGGATCGGCGGCCTCGTGCTCATGCTCCTTTTCGTCTGGTGGGCGTCCTCGGTGCTCGAGAGCAGCCTGCGGCGCCTCGCGCTGCGCGGACACCACGCACACGCGACGAGCTCGACGGTCTACGCCTTCACGCGCCTGGTGCGCTACGTCGTGTGGATTTTCGGCACGATCATCGGGCTGAACGTGATGGGGTTCGATCTGACGAGCCTCGCGTTCCTCGGCGGCGCGATCGGTCTCGGCATCGGCTTCGGCCTGCAGAACATCTTCAGCAACTTCATCTCGGGGATCATCATCCTCATCGAGAAAACCCTGAAAGTCGGCGATTTCGTCGACGTGCAATCGGGTGTGAGGGGAACGGTGACCGAGATCGGCATGCGCTACACGCGCATCACCACCAACGACGCGGTCGACGTCCTCGTGCCCAATTCCGAGTTCATCAACCACCCGGTGACGAACTGGACTTACGGCGACCGCACGCGCGTCATGCGCATTCCTTTCGGCGTCGCCTACGGCTCCGACAAGAACCAGGTGCGCGAGGCCGCGCTCGCCGCGGCGCACAGCGTGAAAGGCGCGATCATCGACGAGCAGCATCCGGTCAGCGTCCTGTTGAAGCGCTTCGGCGACAGCAGCCTCGATTTCGAGATCGGCGTGTGGGTCGGCGCGGAGCTCGTGACCAAGCCCGGCGGCACGACGTCGCGCGTGCTGTGGGCGCTCGAAGAGGAGCTCACCAAACGCGGCATCGAGATACCGAATCCGCAGCGCGACCTCAATGTGCGATCGGGAGCGCTTGCGGTGAGACTCGAAGGGGCGAGCCCGCAGGCGGAGCAGTCGGCGCAGGCCTGAAGCGTCGCGGCCTTTACAGCTTCAGCGAGCGGCCGACCCATCGACGCCGCAGCAG
>JAQGNC010000277.1 GCA_028292065.1 Betaproteobacteria bacterium | reverse complement strand
ACGGCGGCCACCGCTACTCCGCCGCCGCTTCGTATCGGCGCGCGTGCAACTACTACCAGATGGCCGAGCGCTTTCGCACGCCGAAAGACGACAAAGCGCTGAAGGTCTACAAGACCGCGGTCGAGTGCTTCCAGCGCCACGCGAAGCTCACCGACGTGAACATCGAAGTGGTCGAAGTGCCTTTCGAGGGCGGCAGCCTGCCGGGCTACTTCGTGCACGCGGAGAACGCGAAATCGAAGCGCACGCCATGCGTGGTGTTCTTCGACGGCCTCGACGTGACCAAGGAAATCCAGTACGTGCGCGGCGTGCCCGATCTCATCAAGCGCGGCATCTCGGTGCTCGTGATGGACTGCCCCGGAACCGGTGAATCGATCCGATTTCGGGGTCACGTCCTGCGTCACGATTACGAAGTGGCCGGCAGCGCGTGCATGGACTACCTCGAAAAGCGCGACGACGTCGATGCGAAGAAAGTCGGCGTGGTCGCGATCAGCCTCGGCGGTTACTACGCGCCTCGCATGGCTTCGATGGAGCCGCGCTTCGCGGCGTGCGTCGCATGGGGCGCGATCTGGGATTACTACGCGACCTGGAAAAAACGCATCGACGCGAAGTTCCGCACCTCGATGTCGGTGCCGGGTCACCACATCACCTGGATTCTCGGCGTCGACACCCTCGAAGAAGCGCTCAAACGCCTCGAGCCTTTCCGCCTCGACGGCGTCGTGCAGAAAATGCGCTGCCCCTTCCTCATCGTCCACGGCGCCGAGGACGAGCAGGTCCCGCTCGCCGACGCGCAGGCGCTGTACGACGCCGCGGGGTCGCAGGACAAGACGCTGCGAGTCTTCACCGCCGAAGAAGGCGGCGCGCAGCACTGCCAGCGCGACTACCTGACGCTGGTCGTGGCGACGATGTGGAATTGGTTCGATGAAAAGCTGAATGCGTGAATGCGTGAATGCGTGAACGGGTGAACGGGTGAACGGGTGAACAGGTGAACGGGTGAACAGGTGAACAGGTAAGGTCACAGGCAAACCCGGTTCTAAACACCCGTTCACTCGTTCACCCGTTCACGAAGTCATAGTGCGACTGGCGAGGTGATTCCGATGAGCAATTACAAGACCGAAGCCCTTGATGGAATGCACATCGACTGGGACGTCCCCATCGTCATGGACGATGGCATCGTCCTGCGGGCCGACGTGTATCGGCCCGCCGCCGAAGGTAAATATCCGGCGCTGGTGAGCTACGGCCCTTACGGCAAAGGGCTCGCGTTCCAGGATGGTTACAAGACCGCGTGGGAGATCATGGAGCGCCAGTTCCCCGATGCGGTCGCGGGCACCTCGAACAAATACCAGAACTGGGAAGTCGCCGATCCCGAAAAATGGGTGCCTGACGGTTACGTCTGCGTGCGGGTCGATTGTCGCGGTGCGGGGCGCTCACCCGGTTTCCTCGACCACAACAACGCGCGCGAGAACAAGGATTTTCACGACTGCATCGAATGGACGGCGGCGCAGCCGTGGTGCAGCGGCAAGGTCGGCCTGAACGGCATCTCGTATTACGCGAGCAGCCAGTGGCGCGCGGCCGCGCTGCAGCCGCCGCACCTGGCCGCGATCTGCGTGTGGGAAGGCTGGGCCGATTACTATCGCGATGGTTCGCGCCACGGCGGCATCGCGTGCACTTTCCGCAAGAACTGGCAGGAGATGCAGGTCGTCACCGTCCAGCACGGACGCGGTGAACGTGGCCCCAGGAGCCGGGTCACGGGACAGCTCGTGTGCGGCGACGAGACGCTTCCCGACGAGGTGCTGAAGAAAAATCGCGCGGACATGTGGGGCAACGTCCTCAACCGCCGGCTCGTCGACGACTATTACCGCGAGCGCACCGCTGACCTTTCGAAAGTGAAGGTGCCTCTGCTCTCCGCCGCGAACTGGGGCGGGCAAGGGCTGCACACGCGAGGCAATTTCGAGGCTTACGGCCGCGCGGCCTCGACGCAGAAATGGCTCGAAGTCCACGGCGACTCGCACTGGGCGCCTTTCTATACCGACTACGGCGTCGCGCTGCAGAAGCGCTTCTTCGATCACTTCCTCAAAGGCGAGGCCAACGGCTGGGAGCAGCAGCCCAAAGTGCTGCTGCAGGTGCGTCATGTCGACCGTTTCGTCGAGCGCGCCGAGAACGAGTGGCCGCTCGCGCGCACGCAGTGGACACGCTATTACCTCGATCTCGCCGAGCGCACGCTGTCGACCGAGCCTCGCGCCGCATCGGCAAGAGTCGAGTACGACGCGATGGGCGACGGCATCACGTTCAGGATGCCGCCGCTCAAAGCGCCGCTCGAGATCACCGGTCCTTCGGCACTCAAACTTTTCCTGTCGTCATCGACGACCGACGCCGACGTTTTCGCGGTGCTGCGAGTGTTCGCGCCCGACGGCAAGGAAGTGGTCTTCCAGGGTGCGCTCGATCCGCACACCCCGATCGGGCAAGGCTGGCTGCGCGCTTCGCACCGCAAGCTCGACAGGAAGCTAAGCCTTCCGTATCGCCCGTATCACACCCACGACGAGGAACAGCCGCTCGAGCCCGGCCAAGCGGTCGAGCTCGACGTCGAGATCTGGCCGACGTGCATCGTGGTGCCTGCCGGCTACACCATCGCACTCACGATCCGCGGCAGGGACTACGAGTACGCAGGCGAAGCCGCCGTGCTCTCGAACATGAAGAACCCGATGAAAGGCTGCGGGCCTTTCGTGCACGACGACCCCGCGGACCGGCCGCCGGAAGTGTTCGGCGGCAAGGTGACGCTGCACGCTGAAGCGGGACAGCAGCCTTTCGTGCTGCTGCCGATCATTCCTTGAAGCAGTGAATTACCTCAGGCGCTGCATCGACTGCGGACAGCCGATCGGCGCGAAGGATCGGTTCTGCCCGCGCTGCGGCGTGAAGCAGCCGCGTGAGCCGAGGCAGTTCGCGCTTGACATGTAGCGCCTGCGCTACACGAACCGAATCAGCGCGACAGGAACGCGCCGATCTCCCGGTTCTGGAAGTCGTTCTCGGGCGCCGTCGCGCCCGCGCCCGAGAGATGGCCGAGCGGCCGGGCGGCATTGATCTCGACGTAGCGCACGTGCGGGATGTAGTGCGCCGCTTCCTTCGCGTCGTATTCGGGATTGAGCAGGTCGCCGCTGCCCGCGAGGATGAGGGTGCGCGCTTTGATCGTCTTCAGCGCCTTGTGGTAATCCCCGCCCATGCCGGGCGTGGTGCCGACGTTGTGCTGGTCGTACGCCCAGCTCTGGTAAATCCAGTCGACCGCGTCCATGCGGCGCCATCCCGATTCCGCGACGCCTTTCAGGTAGGGAACCGCATCCATGTTGTTCGGGAAAAGCGCTTCCTGGTAACCGGGCGTGCGAACGATGACGCCTGATAGCCACGCGGACCAGAGCTTCATCCCCTGCTCCGGCGGCTCGTTCGCCGCGTAAGCGCCGCCTTTGAACTTCGGGTCCGCCTGTATCGTCTGGCGCAGCATTTCGAGCACGCCGGTGGTCCACGCGGTGGTGCGCCCGAGCGGGATGATCGGGACGATGCTCTCCATCATGTCCGGATGGCTCACCGCCCACTGCAGCGCCTGCATGCCGCCCATCGAGGCGCCGATCACGGTGACGAGCTTCGAGATGCCGAACTTCTCGCGGACGAGGCGCTCCTGGGACGCGACCATGTCGCGGATGTTGAACTTCGGAAACTGCATGCGCGCCTGCGTCTTGCTGTTCGAAGGCGAAGTCGTGAGGCCGTTGCCGATCGCGTCGGTCGCGATGATGAAGTATTTCGAAGGATCGAGCGCGCGGCCCGGGCCGATCAGGTAATCGATGCGGTGGTGATTGCCGCCGATCGCGGTCACCATCAGCACCGCGTTCGACTTCGCGGCGTTGAGCGTGCCGTGGGTGACGTAGGAGATCGAGAAGTCCCTGATGACTTCTCCGCTCTCGAGCTTGAGATCCCCGAGCGCGTGGCTCTGGTGCGGCGGGTCCTTCGGTCCGTGCGCGTGCGCGACGAACGGCGCCGCGGCGGCGAGGAACACGAGCGCGATCGACGAAAGCTTCATATCCCTCCTCCGCGAACGATTACTTCAGGAGCTCGGCGCTGCGCTTTACCGCTTTGATGATGTTGATGTAGCCGGTGCAGAGGCACAGGTTGCCTTCGAGGCCTTTGCAGATTTCGTCTTCGGTCGGGCTCGGGTTGTCCTTGAGGAAACCGACCGTGGCCATGATCATGCCGGGCGTGCAGAAGCCGCACTGC
>JAQGNC010000454.1 GCA_028292065.1 Betaproteobacteria bacterium | reverse complement strand
CCTCGCGTTCTCGAACAACCAGCGGGCGGTCGAGGTTTATGCCGAGCTCGCGAAAGACCTGCACCGTTTTCAACGGCGCTACTTCGATTTCGCGCCGAACATGGTTAAGTCCAACGCCGAGCACCGTGCGCTGTTCGAGGCGATCGTCAGCGGCGACGGGGCGCAAGCGCGGCGTTTATCGGAGCAGCACGTGCAGCAGGGAAAGCTGCGGGTTTTGCAGACGTTGGAGTCGGATTGAAACTAAAACCGGGGTCTGACCCCAAAAAGCCGGGGTCAGACCCCGCCGCGGTTTGATGAGAAGAGACTAAGGAAAAAGAATGAGATTAGGCGTACTGCTCCCCCATCGCGCGGTGGTGATTCAGTCGATGCGGCGGCCGCCGCTCGAGGACTGCTGGACCGTCGCGCGGATGTGCGACGACGCGGGAATGGACGTGTGGGTCGGCGACAGCATCGTCGCGAAGCCTCGCGTCGAGCCGCTGACGACGCTCGCGTATTGCGCGGCGATCACCAAGCGCGCGAGGCTCGGCACCGCGATCCTGCTGCCGGCGCTGCGCCAGCCGACGGTGCTCGCGCACGCGCTCGCGAGCCTCGACCAGCTTTCGGGCGGGCGGCTCGTGCTGGGCCTGGGCGCAGGCTGGGGACTGCCCGAGATCGTCCGCGAATGGGAAGCGTGCGGCCGCAACCACAAGCGCCGCGGCAAAGACCTCGAAGAGCACGTAGCCACCTGGCGCAAGCTTTGGGGCGGCGACCCGGTCACCTACGAAGGCAGCGACTTCAAGCTGACCGGGCACACGATCGGACCGCTGCCGTGGAACGAAGCCGGACCCCCGGTGCTGATCACCGCCGGCAATCGCGGCGAGATCATCCCGGCGCAGATCGACCGCGTCGGCAGGCTCGGCGACGGGGTGGTGACCACTTACTGCACCGAGGACGACTGCCGGCGGCTACGCGAGCTGTGCGACGCCGCGTTCGAAAAACACAACCGTCCGCGCCCGGGTTTCCCGATGTGCGTCTACACGACGGTGCGCATCGAGCACGACGCGTCCAAAGCCGAAGCGGTGACCGCCGAGTTCCTGAAGACCTACTACGGCGGTGGCGTGAATTTCCGCGGATTGATGGGTCTGGGCACGCCGGGTGCGGTGATCGACACCCTGAAGCGCTACGAATCCGCCGGCGTGACCGATCTTTGCATCCGTTTCGCGGGCACCGACCAGCTTGCGCAGCTCGAGCGCTTCGTGAAGGATGTGCTGCCGGCGTTCGCGTGAAGAACGTTGCATGAACCTGAGCCGTCATACTGGCGAAAGCCAGTATCCATGTTGACGTGAAAACCGTCTGAAGATGGATTCCGGACCACTCGCGCTTGCGGGCGCGTCCGGAATGACGGCGATCAAGAGAGCCCCGATGCCTACCGACCTTTCAGATTCGATGGTGACGCCTCAGCACGCCGGACTGGTCGGCACGAGCGCCGCCGACCTCATGCCCGAAGCCGCGCGCCTTCGCGATTCGGCGCACGGGCGTGTGGTCACCTATTCGCGCAAAGTTTTCATTCCGCTCACGCACCTCTGCCGCGACGTGTGCAGCTATTGCACGTTCGCCGAGCGGCCGAAGCGCGGGACGCGTGCGTATCTCAGCGCCGACGAAGTGCTGGGAATTGCGCGCGCGGGACGCGACGCGGGCTGCACCGAAGCGCTGTTCACCCTCGGCGACAAACCCGAGCTTCGATACAAAGCCGCGCGCGACGAGCTCCAGGCGCTCGGCGCCGCGAGCACGATCGACTATCTCGCGCGCATGTGCGAGCTCGTGCTGAAGGAAACGGGGCTGCTCCCGCACGCGAACCCGGGCGTGGTCGACCGCGAAAGTCTCGCCAGGCTGAGAGAAGTGAGCGCGTCGCAGGGCATGATGCTCGAAAGCACCTCGACGCGCCTCTGCGAGCGCGGCGGCCCCCATTTCGGCTCACCCGACAAGCGGCCCGCGGTGCGTCTCGAAACCCTGCGCTTAGCCGGCGAGCTGCGCATTCCCTATACGACCGGCATCCTCATCGGCATCGGCGAAACGCGTGCCGAGCGCATCGCCGCGCTCACCGCGATCCGCGACCTGCACGAGCGCTACGGACACATCCAGGAAGTCATCGTACAGAACTTCCGCGCGAAACCCGACACGCGCATGGCCGATGCGCCGCACGCGCCGCACGAGGAGCTGCTGTGGACCGTCGCCGCGGCGCGCCTGATCCTCGGCGCCGCGATGAACATCCAGGCGCCGCCTAACCTGAGCGGTGACGACTGCGGCTCGCTCATCGATGCGGGAATCAACGACTGGGGCGGGGTCTCGCCGGTCACGCCGGATCACGTGAATCCCGAAGCGCCATGGCCCGCGCTCGACAGCTTGCGCGAGACCACCCGCGGCAAAGGCAAGATCCTGGTCGAGCGCCTCCCGAGTTACCCAGCCTATGTCGCCGACGCCAAACGCTGGCATGCGCGGGGAATCGCGACAGCAGTGATACGGGCGAGCGACGCTTCGGGTTACGCGCGCATGGACGCGTGGTCGCCGGGGCTTGCCGACTCGGCGGGCATGCTGCCGCGCCGTTCGCCGCAACCCGCAGTCTCGACCGAGCTGCGCGAGATCGTCGCCGAGGCGGTGAACGGTAACGCGCTGGTCGAAGCGCAGATCGTGCGCCTGTTCGAAGCGCGTGAAGACGAGCTCCATCACGTGTGTGATGCCGCGGACGCGTTGAGGCGCGCGACCGTCGGCGACACGGTGCGCTACGTCGTCAACCGCAACATCAACTACACCAACATCTGCTCGTACAAGTGCACTTTCTGCGCGTTCTCCAAAGGACGGCGGTCTCACTCGCTGAGAGGCGACCCGTATGACCTGCCGCTGGAGGAGATCGAGCGCCGCGTGGCGGAGGCGTGGGCGCGAGGCGCGACCGAAGTGTGCATGCAGGGCGGCATCCATCCGAAATACGACGGCCGCACCTATTTGACGATACTCGATGCAGTCAAGCGCGCGGCACCGGACATCCACGTGCACGCGTTCACGCCGCTCGAAGTGAGCCACGGCGCGGCTACGCTCGGTGTGAGCGTGCGCGATTTCCTGCGCGAGCTGATCGCAGCGGGATTGAATACCTTGCCGGGAACCGCCGCTGAGATCCTCGACGACGAAGTACGCGACCTCATCTGTCCCGACAAGGTGAACACCAACGAGTGGCTCGAAGTGATGCAGACCGCGCACGAGCTTGGCTTGCGCTCAACCGCGACGATCATGTTCGGGCACCTCGAAGCGCCGCGTCACTGGGCGCGGCACCTGCTGCGCGTGCGCGATCTGCAGCAGCGCACCGGAGGATTCACCGAGTTCATCCCGCTGCCTTTCGTCCATATGTCCGCACCGGTTTATCTCAAAGGCGAAGCGCGCAAAGGGCCGACGTACCGTGAGGCCGTTCTCATGCACGCGGTCTCGCGGCTCGTCCTGCATCCGCTGATCGCCAACATCCAGGTCTCGTGGGTGAAGCTCGGCGCCGACGGCGCACGTGCGTGCCTCGACGCCGGTGCTAACGATTTCGGCGGCGTACTCATGAACGAAAGCATTTCGCGCGCGGCAGGCACGCAGCACGGGCAGGAGATGGGGCCCTCACAGATGGAGCGGCTCATCCGCTCGGCGGGACGCGAGCCCGCGCAG
>JAQGNC010000391.1 GCA_028292065.1 Betaproteobacteria bacterium | reverse complement strand
CCATGAAGGAAGCGCTGGAAGATCCGGCGCGTCTGCTCTTCGATATCTGACCATCATGAGCAAATCATTTGACGTGGTCGTCATCGGCGGCGGTCCTGGCGGCTACATCGCCGCCATCCGCGCGGCGCAACTCGGGCTTTCCACGGCGTGCATCGACGAGTGGAAGACCGCTGACGGCAAGCCCGCGCCGGGCGGCACGTGCACCAACGTAGGCTGCATCCCGTCCAAGGCGCTGCTCCAGTCGTCCGAGAATTACGACCACGCCGCGCACAGCTTCGCCGAGCACGGCATCCAGGTGAAAGGCCTGTCGGTCGACGTCGCGCAGATGCAGAAGCGCAAGGACAAGGTCGTCAAGCAGAACAACGACGGCATCCTGTATCTCTTCAAGAAGAACAAGGTCACGTTCTTCCACGGGCGGGGAAGCTTTCTCGGCGGCGACGCTGGCGGCTACCAGATCGCAGTGGCGGGTAAGACCGAAGAGACGATCACCGCGAAGCACGTCATCGTCGCGACCGGCTCCAACCCGCGCGCGCTGCCCGGGACGCCTTTCGATAACAGTCTCGTCCTCGACAACGCGGGCGCGCTTGCGATCCCCGACGTGCCAAAGCGCCTCGGCGTGATCGGCGCCGGCGTAATCGGCCTCGAAATGGGCAGCGTTTGGCGCAGGCTGGGTTCTGACGTGCAGATCCTCGAAGCGCTGCCGACCTTCCTCGGCGCGGCTGACGAGGCCGTCGCCAAAGAAGCCGCGAAAGTCTTCAAGAAGCAGGGTCTCTCGATCGAGCTTGGCGTCAAAATCTCGAAGGTGACGGTCAAGAAAAACGTGACGGTCGAGTACGCGGATGCCGCAGGCACAGCGCAGACCGCTACGTTCGACCGGCTCATCGTCGCGATCGGACGTGTGCCCAATACTGACGGTCTCGAGTCCGACGCCGTGGGGCTCGCGCTCGACCAGCGCGGTTTCGTGACCGTCGACGACGAATGCCGCACCAACCTGCAGAACGTATGGGCCGTAGGCGACGTGGTCCGCGGTCCGATGCTCGCGCACAAGGCGGAAGAAGAAGGCGTGGCCGTCGCCCAGCGCATCGCGGGCCAGTACGGCCACGTCGACTTCAATACGGTGCCGTGGGTGATCTATACCAGCCCCGAGATCGCATGGGTCGGCAAGACCGAGCAGCAGCTCAAAACCGAAGGCGTCGAGGTCAGGACCGGCAGCTTTCCTTTCATGGCGAACGGCCGTGCCCGTGCGCTGGGCGACACCACCGGTTTCGTGAAGATGATCGCGGACGCGAAGACCGACCGCATCCTCGGCGTGCACATCATCGGCCCGATGGCCTCCGAGCTCATTTCCGAAGCGGTCGTCGCGATGGAATTCGGCGCGTCGTCCGAAGACATCGCGATGATCTGCCACGCCCACCCGTCGCTGTCGGAGGCGACGAAGGAAGCGGCGCTGGCGGTGGATAATCGAACGCTCAATTTTTAAAACCGTGAACGGGTAAACGGGTGAACGGGTGAACGGGGGTTTCGCGGTGCGGTGCACCGCGTCCGAGATGCGCGCAAGTGTCCCGGCCGTTACCCGTTCACCCGTTCACTCGTTCACCCGTTCACCGCGCCAGCCCTAATGGCCGCCGCCGAAGACTTCCGCGAGTGGATCCGCCGCCACGCTGCAGCCCATGGCTTCACGCTCGACGCCTCGCAGCTGCGCGGGGTCGAGCACTTCGAGCGCCTGTACGAGGACCTGATCGGGCTCGAGCGCCTCGAAGCCTCCCTGATACGGCTGCTCGCGCGTAAGCGCGTCGTTCGCGGCCTCTATATCTGGGGCGGCGTCGGGCGCGGCAAAAGCTTCCTGATGGACAGCTTCTACGCGTGCGCGCCGGTCGCGCGCAAGCAGCGCATCCACTTCCACCGTTTCATGCAGCAGGTCCATCGCGAGCTGCACCGCCACCAGGGGCAGGCCGATCCGCTCGGGATCATCGCGCGCGAGTGGGCGGGGCACGCGAGGCTCCTCTGCCTCGACGAATTCCACATCACCGACATCACCGACGCGATGATGATGAAGCGCCTGCTCGAAGCGCTTTTCGAGCAGGGCGTGGTGGTCGTGACGACGTCGAACTTCGAGCCTGACTCGCTGTACCTGCACGGTCTGCAGCGCAACCAGTTCCTGCCCGCGATCGAGCTCATCAAACAGAACCTCGACGTGGTCAACGTCGATACCGGAACCGACTATCGCCTGCGCGAGCTCGAGAAAGCCGGCATCTATCACGTGGAAGACGACGCCGGCGCAGCGCTCGAGCGCGCGTTCACGAGCATCGCCTGCGGTGAATCCGAAGCGTCCGACGAAATGGAAATCGAAGGCCGCACGATCCCGGTCCGGCGGCTCGCGCGCAACGTCGCGTGGTTCGATTTCGCCGAGCTGTGCGAAGGCCCTCGCGGCAAGCCCGACTACATCGAGCTCGCGCGGCGCTTCCATACCGTGATCGTGTCGAACATCCCGCGCTTCGGCGCGCGCGACGCCGACAAGCTCAGGCGCTTCGTGTGGATGATCGACGAGTTCTACGACCGGCGCGTGAAGCTCATCGTCTCCGCCGTGGCGCCCGCGGAATCGCTGGTGATCGGCGATGCGGAGGATGGCGACAAATTCCAGGCGAACCTGAACGCGTCGCTCAACGAGCGGCTGGTCAGCCGGCTCACCGAGATGCAGACTCGGGATTACCTGTCCCAACCGCACTTACCGTAGGCACTGACTGTCATCGCGAGGAGCCGCGCGAGCGCGACGCGGCGATCGCGTGGCGCACGAAGCGCCTTTCGAGCGGCTCGGGATTGCTTCGTCGCAGTGTTCCTCGCAATGACAGCTATACATTCATCAGGTCCTTTAGGAGGGCGAATGGACAACTTCAAAGCGTTTCGCATCCATAACGAAAACGATACCGTCGCCGGCCGCATCGTCGACATGACGATCGACGAGCTTTCGCCCGGCGAAGTCGTTTTCAAAACCGCGTATTCGAGCGTCAATTACAAGGATGCGCTGGCGGCGACCGGGACCGGCGGGAAGATCATTCGCAATTACCCGCTGACCGGCGGCATCGACGCTGCGGGCACCGTGGTGACGTCGAGCGATCCGCGCTTCAAGCCCGGCGACGAGGTCATCTGCACGAGCTACGACATGGGCGTCGCGCACGACGGCGGTTACGGCGAGTATTGCCGGGTGCGCGCCGACTGGGTGGTGCCGCTGCCTGCCGGGCTCACCCTGTACGAGGCGATGGCGCTCGGCACCGCGGGCTACACCGCCGGCCTTGCAGTCGAGCTCCTCGAGCTGAACGGTCTCGCGCCGGCAAACGGAAAAGTCCTGGTCAACGGTGCGACCGGCGGGGTTGCCACCCTCGCGATCGACATGCTCGCTGCGCGCGGCTTCGAAATCACCGCGATCACCGGCAAGGACGCCGAGCACGCGTTCCTCGAGGAAATCGGCGCGAGTGTAGTGCTGTCGCGGCTATCGATCGCGATGGGAACGCGGCCGCTCGAAAAGCCGCTGTGGGCCGCGGCTTTCGATTCGGTCGGCGGCGAGCAGCTCGGCTGGCTCACGCGCACCATGAACACGCACGGGCTCATCGCGAGCTTCGGCAATGCGGGCGGCATCGAGCTCGTGACGACGGTGCTGCCGTTCATCCTGCGCGGCGTGCGCCTGATCGGCGTCGATTCCGCAACCACGCCGATGCCGCTCAGGAGCCGCGTGTGGCAACGCCTCGCGACCGACTTGAAGCCGAAGCACCTCGACCGGATTGCGTATACGATTCCGCTCGAAGACCTGACAGCGCAGTTCGACAAGACGGTGAAAGGGCAGGTGCGGGGAAGGGCGGTCGTTGCACTGCAGTGAGGCGGTGACGAAGTGATGAAGTGATAAAGCGCCGCAGCTCCCATCGCCGTCCACCGGCGCCCATCGGCGGCAAAAAAAGAGTGAGGAGGTGACATGGGGACCTACCGCGATTTTCATCGCCGCTCGATCGGCTCGCGCGACGAGTTCTGGAGCGAGCAGGCGAAGCTGATCGACTGGCAGCAGCCTTTCGACCGGGTCCTCGATTACGAAAATCCGCCTTTCGCGCGCTGGTTCCCCGG
>JAQGNC010000353.1 GCA_028292065.1 Betaproteobacteria bacterium | reverse complement strand
GCGGGGCTCGTCGCGGGCGCGTCCAAAGGCGAAGGGCTCGGCAACCAGTTCCTCGCGACGATACGCGAGACCGACGCGATCGCTCACGTGGTGCGCTGTTTCGACGACCCGAACGTGATTCACGTCTCGAACAAGGTCGACCCGGTCTCGGACATCGAGACGATCAACACCGAGCTCGCCCTGGCAGACCTGTCGACGGTCGAGCGCCAGCTCGCACGCTACGCCAAGGCGGCGCGCGCGGGCGGCGACAAGGAAGCCGCGCGGCTGGTCGCGGTGCTCGAAAAATGCCAGGCGGTGCTGAACGAAGCGAAGCCGGTTCGCGTCCTCGATCTTTACGACGAGGAGAAAACGGTGCTGCGCAACCTCACGCTGCTCACCTCGAAACCGACGGTGTATATCGCGAACGTCAAGGAAGACGGTTTCGAGAACAATCCCCACCTCGACGCAGTCAGGCGTCACGCCGAGACCGAAGGCGCCCCGGTGGTCGCGGTGTGCGCCGCCATCGAAGCCGAGATCGGCGACATGAGCCCCGAGGACAAGAACGCGTTTCTCGCCGACATGGGGATGACCGAGCCCGGGCTCGACCGTGTGATACACGCCGGCTACGACAGGCTGGGACTGCAGACCTACTTCACGGCGGGGCCGAAGGAAGTGCGGGCGTGGACCGTGCGCCGCGGCGCGACCGCGCCCCAGGCGGCGGGGGTGATCCACACTGATTTCGAGCGCGGCTTCATCCGCGCGGAAGTCACCGCGTACGACGACTACATCAAGTACAAAGGCGAGCAGGGCGCGAAGGAAGCCGGGAAGATGCGCCTGGAAGGCAAGGAGTACATCGTCAAGGACGGCGACGTCATGCACTTCAGGTTCAACGTCTGATCTGCGGCGTCTCGGGCCGCGCGCGGTCGACTTGCCGCGGCGCGAGCCCCGATTGCTATCGAAAATCGGGCGACGCCGCGTGATTTGCACGCGCCGGGGCCGCTATACTGATCGTGCTCCACGTCCGGCAGACACCATCGACTACACAGCCCATCGGAGATCACATGAGCCGAACCGTTGCACGCTTTTTCATCTGCGCACTGATCCTGATCGGCGTCACCGGGTGCGCAGGCATGGGCGGCACCGCCCGCGATAACGACCGCCTGCTCAACGCGATCGTCATGGACGACGCGGGTTACGTGAAAAGCGCGGTCCAGGCGGGAGGCGTCAGTCCCGATCAGCGCATCGCCGCCGAGGCTTATCCCGACGGCGCCCCCCTGATCGCCATCGCCGCGCGCGCCGCGTCGCTCAACGTCCTGCGCGTCCTGATCTCCTCCGGCGCCGACTTGAACGCCCGCACCCCGGTCAACGAAACGCCGCTGATGCTCGCATCGTTCTTCTTCGACGAAAGCCAGCAAAGCACCGGAAGGGCTTTCGAGCGCCACGAGCGCGCGGTCCGTCTGCTTGCCGAAGCCGGTGCGGACCTCGAGAATTCGCGCTATCAGTACACCCCGCTCGCTTACGCCGCGTACCAGGGCAACGAGCGCGTCGTGCGCTTTCTGATCGAGCGCGGCGCGCGCGTGAACGCCGACGCCGAGCGCGGGGGCACCTACATCAACACGCCGCTCATGATGGCTGCGATGCAGGGGCACGAGCCGATCGTGCGCACCCTGCTGCGCGCGGGCGCCGACGCCGACGTGAGGGTCTACGGCGGCCACACCGCCGCGGAATTCGCGGCCAAGTACAACCACAAGACGCTCGCCCAGCTGCTGCAATGCGCCCAGCGCCAGTACGGCACGGGCGGATTCGGTCCGCAGTGCAGGCAGCTGCTCGGCAGCTCGTTGCGCTCGCCGCTCGCCGGTTAACGCCAGGGAGGGAAACTGCCGCGGCGATAAAGCCGGGCGGGCATAGAACGCCCGCAGCCGCGGCTCGGTGAACGCCAAAGAGGGAAACTACGTTTCCCTCCTTGAACCTCCTTTCCTTCGGTTTGAACAGCTTAATAGTGAAAGTCACTCTGGGCAGGCTTGCCGCTCGACGCGATCCCCGCCCCTCTGATCGACGAGCGCGTCTCCTTGTCCCAGATGACGTCCGCATCCTGCTTCGCGGCGCGCTCGAGGAGCTCGATCAGCGGGAATGCGCGCTGGCGCATGCCGACCTTAGGCTCGCTGTCTTCTTCGGTCTTCGATTCCGCAGCGGGGTCGCGCGTGCCGGCTGCCGAGCTGCGCAGGCGCTCGAGGGCCGCGGGTATGTCGCGTGCGAGGATGGCGCCGGGGATCGAGCCGCTCTGGCCCATCATTCTCAAGAGCTCGACAGCGACGTCGCCGAACATCGTGATCGTGCCGGCCTTGGAATCGAATCTGATCAGCATGCGCTGGCTCCTGTTGTTATGGTTAGCTGCCGCGACAGGCGCAAGTAGCGTGCCGCATCATCGTCGTTGCGGTCACGCCGCCGCCGGCGCAGCGAGCGCCGACTGCCCCAGCAGCAACGCGTCCAGCGCATCACCGACCACGCCTGCGGTCGCGGCGTGGCGGTCGCGATAGGGGTTGTACTCCACGATCTCGATGCCTGCGAGACGGGGATCGCCGCCGTGCTCGGCGAGCGCGCACAGCAGGTCCGCCGCGCGCATGCCGCCTTCAGCGGGGCTGCCCACGCCCGGCGCATCGCTCGGGTCGATCGCGTCCAGATCGAGCGTCACGCCGTAGCCGCCGCCCGCGCAGCACACGAGCGCAACCGCTTCACGCAGCGTCTGCGCGACGCCGCGCTGCGCGATCTCCTCCATGAAGAAAACGCGCACGCCGAGGCGCTCGAGAAACTGCGCTTCGCCGCGCTCGAAGCTTCTGACGCCGTATAGACATACGCATCCCGGATCGAGCCGCGCGCCGTCCGCGATGCTCGTGAGCTCCGGATAGCCGTAGCCCAGCAAAGATGCCACCGGCATGCCGTGCAGCATCCCGCTTTCGCTCGTCTGCGGCGTGTGGGCATCCATGTGGGCGTCGATCCAGAGC
Organism: Betaproteobacteria bacterium; assembly: GCA_028292065.1. Taxonomy (GTDB): domain Bacteria; phylum Pseudomonadota; class Gammaproteobacteria; order Burkholderiales; family SG8-41; genus JAQGMV01. Next base: position 6,800 of record JAQGNC010000353.1, on the reverse strand, counting down.
AGCCCCAGCATTCCGCGATCTGCGTGGGCACGCGCGACGCCTTTCCAGGTCCCGATGGCGCAGGTATGGTCGCCGCCGACGACGATCGGAAAGTCGCCGTGCCGCACGATGCGCTCGACGCGTCTGGAAAGCCGCAGGCAGGTGCGGCGGACACATTCGAGCACGTCGCCGCGATACGCCGCCGCCGGACGGATGACGGGCGCCCAGCGTGCGCGGAAGCCGCGCGAGCGCAGTCGCGCAGTCAGGCGCATCGCACGGAGCACGTCGGCGCCCGCCTCGCAGCCGGTGTCGCGTGCGCCGCAACCGGAAGCGACGCCGACGACCTGCAGCGGTTTCTGGCGGTGCGGCAAAGAGTGATCGCGCATGCGGTCGTGGCCTCGATGTGGTGGGGGGTGTACTACGCCGATGCCGCTCGCGCAAGCGCCGGGCGGCTCGCGTTGCTGCGGATCAAGCGCTGTACCCTTCAATCGACGTACCCGCTTCGCCGGTCCCGGCGGCCGGCGCGAAAGGCGACGCCAAGCGCCTGCGATAAAAGGAAAATGCGGGCGGGGGGCGCGGAGACTGCAGCGCCCGGGAACGCGCATCGCTCGACGCAATCCAACAGATAAGGACGTTTCCGCAAGGAGGTCGCCGAATGGTCGCGAGACGGTGGCAGGACTGGGCCAACCTGGTGCTTGGTGCGTGGTTTTTCGTCTCTCCGTGGGTGCTCGACCATGGCGGCACGACCGCGGCATTGAATGCGCACGTCATGGGCGCGGCGATCGTCGTGTTCGCGCTGATCGCGGCGTACATGCCGAAAGCATGGGAAGAGATGATCAACACCCTGCTCGGCGTCTGGCTGGTTCTCTCTCCTTTTGTCCTCGGTTTCGCCGCGTCTAAGGTCGCCGCGCTGCACACGGTGGTGGTGGGGATACTCGCCACGGCATTTGCGGTGTGGGCGATGGCCAGTGACAAACGCCTCTACAAGCGCTGGCATCGCCGTCATTCCGTCTGATCTCCGCGAACGCCGGCGGAGCATTCCCCCAGCGCTGTAGCAAGCCCCGCGGTCTCGAACGCCGCGCGGCTTTTTTGTGCTGCACGCACCTGGCGACGCCGTCGCCTGGCCCGACAAATGACTGACGGGCGGGTGGAGTTCATCGACGAAACGGCACACCGAACCGGCGTCAGGCATTCCCCGACATACCAAAGCACAGGTTGCGACGTAGGTCCTTTCCTTTAGTCTCCGACTTCGCAAAAACAAAGACGATCCGGCTCTTTAGAGCGACTTGCTGCCAAGCAAATTATCAAAAGGCAGTCGCAATACAAGAGCACGCCGAATCGCAGCATCCGTAAGCCAGCAACGCAGTCGTACCCACAGGGGACGCAATGCAAGGCTCATACGCCGCGCGAGTACGCTCGCGCCCGCAGCGCAGCGGCGAACGCGCCCCGCGAATCTGCGCACGCCTCCAGGCCTGCCCGGTTCCCCCGTCTGCACGACTTGGCCGTACATCCAGCATCGAATGATTGCCGCGCAGCTTCGGCTGCGTGCGTTCGTCCAGCGGCGCCGGGACCGGCGTCAAAAAGTGTTGCAAAAATCAGGAGGCTGTAAATGTTCGTTCCAAAAAATGCGTCAAGGAGTCGCATCAAGGAAGCGGAAGTCGGCCGCAGGAACCGCGCCGAAATCACCCGCGCCCTTTCGCAAGGCCAGGTCACGCGTCGCGACCTGCTGAAGATGGGTCTGTTCAGCGGCGCCGGCGCGCTCGCGTGGAAACACGGCCTGAACCCGTTCGTCAACAGCGCCTACGCGTCGATTCCGACCGGCTTCCCGAGCAGCCCGTTGTTCGGAGTGCTGCCGTTCACGCAGCCGATGCTGCGCTTCGACGTGCTGCCGCGGGTTCCGAACCCGCTCACCGCGCTGACCCCGACGCCGACCGAGCAAGCCAATACGACTCAGCAGCCCGTGCCGGCCGTCCTCGGTGGCGGCACCGGCCCGGTCGAAGGCCGTCCGCCCGGCCCCATCTGGGCCCACCAGCGCTGGAACCAGTTTCTCCCGCAGATCGGCATGGAAGCGACCCAGCTCGGCGCGAGAAACAACACGACGTATAACCCGCAGGTGGCTTCGCAGTTCAACTCCGGCGTTCCCGCCGGTGGCAACATTCCGCTCAAGTTCCACCCGGGTCTGCCCACGCAAGCCGAGAACACGGTCTGGACGTTCAACGGCACGATTCCGCCCAAGCTCGCGATCGGCCGTTACGGCGAGCCGCTGCTGTTCCGTCACCACAACGGCCTGCCTGCGGACATCACGCAGAACAACGGTTTCGGCCGCCACACCATCAGCACGCACGAGCACAACGGCCACCACGGCGCCGAGAACGACGGCTTCACCGGCGCCTGGTTCTACCCCGGCCAGTTCTATGACTACCACTGGCCGATCGTGCTCGCGGGCCACTTCAGCATCAACACCGCGGCGACCGACCCGAAAGCCGGCACGCCCAACGGCAGCGGCGGGATCACCAAGATTCCCGGCGACTGGCGCGAGACGATGAGCACGCACTGGTTCCACGATCACATGTTCAGCCACACGTCCGAGAACGTGTACAAGGGCAACGCTGCGATGTTCAACATCTACAGCGCGATCGACCGCGGCAACGAGACGATCAACGACGGGGTGAACCTGCGTCTGCCCAGCGGCCGGCTGAAGGACTTCGGCAACCTCGAGTACGACGTGAACCTGATGCTCGCCGACAAGGCGTGGGGCAACGACGGCCAGATGGTATTCGACATCTTCGACCGCGACGGCTTCCTGGGCGATGCGGTGACGGTGAACCTCGCGTACAAGCCGTACTTCGAAGTGGAGCGCCGCAAGTATCGCTTCCGCATCCTGAACGGTTCGGTGGCACGGTTCTACAAGATTGCGCTGTCGGACGGCAAGCCCATGATCCAGATCGGCAACGACGGCAACCTGCTGCCCGCGCCGGTCACGCTGACCCAGCTGGACCACATCGGTATCGCCGAGCGCTACGACATCGTCATCGATTTCTCGCGTTACGCGATCGGCACCAAGGTGGCGATGGTGAACCTGGCCGAGCACAACGACGGCCGCGAAGTCAGCCACGACCTGTCGCTGGCGGACGCGCTCGCCGGCAACTCCAGCGATCCGGGCGTAGGCAAGTTCCTCGAGTTTCGCGTGGTTCGCAATCCGGCAACACCCGACGTGAGCCAGGTTCCCGCGGTCCTGATTCCGAACCCCGACCTCTCGGCCATTCCGGTCGTGCGCGAACGGCTGTTCGAGTTCGGCCGCGGCGCGAGCCAGCCGAGCGCTGACCCGATCACTGCGGATCCGGACGGCGAATGGGGCATCAAGAGCGAAGGCGGCCAGATGCTTGCGGCGGACTTCGGCCGCGTCAGCGCGATGCCGAGTGCCGGCAAGCGCGAAGTGTGGACGCTCAGGAACGGCGGCGGCGGCTGGGATCACCCGATCCACATCCATTTCGAGGAAGGCCAGATTCTCGAGCGCAACGGCAGCTTGGCGAACGTGCCGGCGTGGGAGAGAGGACGCAAGGACGTGTATCGCCTGCGGCCGGGCGGCGAGATCAAGATCACGCTGCAGTTCCGCGACTGGGGCGGCATGTTCATGGAGCATTGCCACAACACCGTGCACGAAGACCACGCGATGCTGCTGCGGTGGGAGATCAACAACGGGGGCGCGCCGTTCCTGAGGCCGCTGCCCACCCCGATACCGACGCCCCAGGGCGTTGGCTTCCAGGATCCCACCGTGCTGCCGACCGCCTAAGGAGCCACACACATGAAAACCACAAACATACTCAAGCCTCTCGTCCTGTCCCTGGCGGTCGCGGCCGCGGTTGCAGCCCTCCCGGCTGCGCACGCCCAGACCGCAACGCAATCTGCTGCGCCGGTTTCAAGTAGCGCAGCGACCGCTTCAAGCACGGCAGCGGCACCTTCGGCAACGTCGCTGGTAAAGGTCCGCGGGTTCGTCACCGGCTCTCCGGAAACCGTCGGTTTCACCGGCACAGCGGTGGTCAACAGCCAGCTCGCGAATGATCCGGACTTCAACCTGCCCCAGCTCATATTCACGCTCGATATGAGCGGCGTTTCAGGCTTCGGATCCCAGTCGCATGCGCAGTACGTGATCACCGGCCCTGAGATCATCCAGCGCCGGCTCGCACCCTCGCATGCAGTCGAGATCACGTTCCCGTTCGTGGTCAGCGGCGGCAGTCCTCTAGCCACCCAGACTGGTGTCGCATCGTTTGCGATCGACGTAGACCAGAACACCGGCTACATCACGCAGGCTTCCGGCAGTGTGAGCACGCCGAACTTCTAGTCTGACGCTCGGACCCATAGGCGGCCGCAGCTCATCGCGGCCGCCTTTTTTCCAGCCCTTTGAGAGGGGAACCAGCTTGAAGCACCTTCATACATTCAAGGGAGCAGCCATCCTGTCGGCGGCGCTGTTCTCATTCGCAGGGATCCTCGTTCCGGCGCAGCCCGCGCAAGCGCATGGCAATGAGCCGCACGGAGACGCACCCCATGCACAGAGTCCCGCGGAAAGCGCGCCGGTCTCGAAACCGACTCGCTGGGGCGCGAACTACTTTCCGAACGTCGAGCTCACCACCCACGAGGGTAAGAAGGTCAGGCTGTACGACGACCTGCTCAAAGGCAAATCGGTTGCGATGAACCTGATGTACACCGAGTGCACCGACATCTGCCCGCTCGAAACGGCGAACATGGTGCAGCTCCAGAAGCAGCTCGGCGAGCGCGTCGGCAGGGACATCTTTTTCTACTCGATCACCACCGATCCGAAGAACGACACGCCCGCGGTGCTGAAAGCTTATGCCGAAAAGTACGGCGTCGGCCCGGGCTGGCTCTTTCTCACCGGCAAGCCGGAAGACCTGAAGCTGGTCGCGAGCAAGCTCGGCATGGCGAGAGGCCGCGCCGCGGAAACGCGTGACGGCCACGATTCCATCCTGATGGTCGGCAACGAGCCCTCCGGCCAGTGGACCGCCAACTCGGCGCGCGAGAACCCGAAGTTTCTCGCCACCAGAATGAGCAGCTTTCTGGGCTGGAAAGAGAACGCGATCGCATCGAAGAGCTACGCCGAAGCGCGCGCACCGGTGTTCGAAAGCGGCCAGTACCTGTTTCAGAGCCGCTGCGCGGCGTGTCACACCATCGGGCAGGGCGATCGCGTCGGCCCCGATCTCTCGGGCATCGCAGCTCGGCGCGAACGTGCATGGCTGACGCGTTACGTGCAGGTGCCCGAGAAGGTTCTCGCCGCCGGCGATCCCACCGCCGTGGCGCTGTTCAAGAAATACAAAGAGGTCCGGATGCCCAATCTGGGTCTCGGTATGGACGAGGTGGCCGGTGTGCTCTCGTATATCGAGTCGCGCCCTCCGACGAAGGAGCCGGCCCAGGCCCGTCGTTGACGCGTCGGTAGTAATCGCGCTTTCCTGCGTGTTGCCGAAAGGCGCTGCGAGAGCGCGGTGAAAGCCGACGTCGAAGTGTTCTAGATAAACGACGGGTGGCGACCTGCTGTAACGGTCGCACCGCAGCTGAAGGCCGAGGGGAAAACCCGTCGGCCTTTTTTTTGGCGTGCTCGCGCGTATATGACATCGGTCTGCGGCGATAGGACTAAAGTCTCGAAACGTCGCGACTTTGAGGGGCCTCATATCACGCACTTCGGACCTGCTCATTCCACAGCGCTCCGGCTACGATGCTTCTAACGCGGCACCACCAGCCGCAACTCCAAAGCCCTTCGAACAGCCCGATCCCGTCGTTCACAACGACAGAGACTAGAGGCGGTGGGCATTCACCGTAGCCGCAACGAAGCAGTCCGAGCACAGGGGCAATCGATGCACAGGCTCACACCCGACGCGATCGCGTTCGCGTCCTCCGCCGCGCTTCCCGCGCTGCGCTCCCGCACTGCACACACCTCAGGCGTGCGCCCCCCGCCGAACCTCGTACCGCGAAGTCCCTGATCGTCTGTCGCGCGGCCGCGGCCGCGCGCATGCGCCACGTTTGCCCGACAGCTTGCACGCTGCCGGTTTTCCCAGGATGTATCCACGTCAGGAGAGGCATATGTTCGTCCCAAAGAATGCGTCAAGGAATCGCATCAAGGAGGCAGAAGTAGGCCGCAGGAACCGCGCGGAAATCACCCGCGCCCTTTCGCAGGGCCAGGTCACGCGTCGCGACCTGCTGAAGTGGGGTCTGTTCACCGGCGCAGGCGCGCTCGCGTGGAAGCACGGCCTGAACCCGTTCGTCAACAGCGCGTACGCCTCGATCCCCACCGGATTTCCGAGCAGCCCGTTCTTCGGTGTGCTGCCGTTCACGCAGCCTATGCTGCGCTTCGACGTGCTGCCGCGCGTCGCGAATCCGCTGACCACGCTGACGCCGACGCCGACCAAGGAAGCGAACACGACCCAGCGGCCTGTCGCTGCCGTGCTGGGCGGCGGCACCGGTCCGGTCGAAGGCCGTCCGCCCGGCCCCATCTGGGCGCACCAGCGCTGGGAAGATTTCCTGCCGCGCGTCGGTATGGAGGCGACGCAGCTCGGGGCGAGAACCAATACCACGTATAACCCGCAAGTGGACCCGCAGTTCAACTCCGGCGTCGGCGCCGGCGGTACGATCCCGCTGAAGTTCCACCCGGGACTGCCGACACAGGCCGAGAACACCGTGTGGACGTTCAACGGCACGATTCCGCCCAAGCTCGCGATCGCGCGCTACGGCGAGCCGGTGCTGTTCCGCCACCACAACGGGTTGCCCGAAGACATCACCCAGAACAACGGTTTCGGCCGCCACACCATCAGCAC
>JAQGNC010000289.1 GCA_028292065.1 Betaproteobacteria bacterium | reverse complement strand
GCTCGCGCACCGCGCGGCGCAGGAGCGCTTCGGCTTCGGCGTTGCGGCCGTGCGCGCGCAGCTTGAGCGCACGCGCAACCAGCGGCGCGGCCGAGGCGCGCGGGCCGAATGCCGCGCGAAGTGCGCGCCAGAGCATCAGCGGCGACTCACGCGCCGCGGCGCCTGGCGAGGCGCAAAAAAAACGCGCGCCGGTATGACCGTGCGCGCGTTTTGCATCGACCGCGTAAAACTGTGCCGCTGCGAGATCAGCCTTCGGTGTCGAGGAAGCTGCGCAGGCGCTCCGAGCGCGAGGGGTGGCGGAGCTTGCGCAGCGCCTTGGCCTCGATCTGACGGATGCGCTCGCGAGTGACGTCGAACTGCTTGCCGACTTCCTCGAGCGTGTGGTCGGTGTTCATCTCGATGCCGAAGCGCATGCGCAGCACTTTGGCTTCACGCGGCGTGAGCGTGTCCAGCACGTCCTTGGTGACACCGCGCAGAGACGCATAGACCGCCGAATCCGAAGGCGCCATCGTCGACTGATCCTCGATGAAATCGCCGAGATGCGAATCGTCGTCGTCCCCGATCGGGGTCTCCATCGAGATCGGCTCTTTCGAGATCTTGAGGATCTTGCGGATCTTCTCTTCGGGCATCTCCATCTTCTCGGCGAGCAGCGCGGGATCGGGCTCCTGGCCGGTCTCCTGCAGGATCTGGCGCGAGATGCGGTTCATCTTGTTGATCGTCTCGATCATGTGCACCGGGATGCGGATGGTGCGCGCCTGGTCGGCGATCGAGCGCGTGATCGCCTGACGGATCCACCAAGTCGCGTAAGTCGAGAATTTGTAGCCGCGGCGGTATTCGAACTTGTCCACCGCTTTCATCAGGCCGATGTTGCCTTCCTGGATGAGATCGAGGAACTGCAGGCCGCGGTTGGTGTACTTCTTCGCGATCGAGATCACCAGGCGCAGGTTCGCTTCGGTCATCTCGCGCTTGGCGCGGCGTGCGCGGGCTTCACCGGTCGTCATCTGCCGGTTGATGTCTTTCAGGTCCTTGATCGGGATGCCGAGACGGGCCTGGAGGTCGAGCAGCTTCTGCTGCTGCTCGGTGATCGCGGGCTCGAAGCGCTCGAGCGCCACGCTCCACGGCTTGTGCGATTCGATCTCGCCTTTCACCCATCGCAGGTTCGTTTCCTTGCCGGGAAACTCCTTGATGAAGTGATTGCGCGGCATCTGCGCCTTGTCGACCGACAGGTGCATGATGTTGCGCTCGTTGGTGCGCACTTCCTCGACGAGGCGGCGAACGCCGTCACACAGCGCTTCGATCTGCTTGGCGCCGAAGCGGATGTTCAGCAGCTCTTCGGAGATGTGCTCGCGCGCCTGGATATACGGCTTGCTGCGCGAGCCTTCCTTCTGCAGCGCGCGCATCATCTTGCCGTACTGCGTGCGGATGACGTCGAAGCGCCTGAGCGCTTCTTCCTTGAGCCTCAACATGTCCGCGGTCTGCACCGCGGCGCCATCCTCGTCCTCTTCGCCGTCGGCCTGCAGATCGTCGTCCTCTTCCGCTGCCTCGGCGGCGGCGACAGGCTCGGGAACCGCTTCTTCGGTGGCGTTCGGATCGACCAGGCCGTCGACCACTTCGTCGACGCGCATCTCGTCTTTCTGGATGCGGTCGGCGAGGTTGAGGATCTCGGCGATGGTCGTCGGGCACGCGGAGATCGCCTGGATCATGTGCTTCAGGCCGTCTTCGATGCGCTTGGCGATCTCGATCTCGCCTTCACGCGTGAGCAGCTCGACCGAGCCCATCTCGCGCATGTACATGCGCACCGGGTCGGTCGTGCGGCCGAACTCGGAGTCGACGGTCGAGAGCGCCGCTTCGGCTTCCTCGACGGCGGCTTCGTCGGTCACCGCGGGCGTCGAGTCCGACATGAGCAGCGTTTCGGCATCCGGGGCTTCGTCGTACACCTGGATGCCCATGTCGTTGATCATGCCGATGATGTTCTCGATCTGCTCGGCGTCCATCATGTCGTCGGGCAGATGGTCGTTGATCTCGGCGTAGGTGAGGTACGTGCGCTCCTTGCCGAGCACGATCAGGTTCTTCAGGCGCAGGCGTCGCGCTTCGGCGTCCGCGGGCGACAGCTCGCGGCGCTCGAACTCCTTGACCAGCGCTTTTTCCTTCGCGGTCAGGCCGCGAGTGGATTTTTTGCCGACCGGAGTGGCAGGCGCTGCCGGCTTGACGGCGGCGGCAACGACTGCGGCGGCGGGCTGCGGCTTCACCTCCGGCTTCTGCGCGTGGTGCGCGGCCTGGACTTTCTCGAGGGCTTTCTTGCCGACCGCCTTCAGCGTCGCGAGGCGCTGCTCTTTCTTGTTCGCGGCCTTGGGCGGTTTACCCGCGGCCTTGGCGGCGCCTTTCGAAGAGGGTTGCTTGAGCGCCGACTTCGGCTTGGATTTCGCTGCCGCTGCGGCGGCAGGCTTGGGACGATGTGCCTTCAATTTGACCTTTTGCGGCTGCTTCGGTTTGGACGCACTGCGAGTTTTGGCCGTCGCGCGCTTCTCCGCACGCGGCGCGCCGGCGGCGCGCTTCTCGGTGCGGGGTTTGGCGGCGTGCTTTTCTGCGCGGGGAGTGGCGGCGTGCTGCTTTGCCGCGCCGGGTTTGGCGGCGTGCTTTTCCGCGCGGGGGCTGGCGGCGTGCTTGGCAGCCGATTTGCGCCCGGCGGGACTCTTCGCCCCCGCGACATTCTTAGCTTTTGATGCTGCGGCTTTGCTTGCTTTGGCCATTTCCGATGCCCCGCGGCTAATGTGCGTTGAAAAAACTGTCAAGTATACCTTAAGAGCCCGGGTCAGGCTGATAAGATTCGGCGATAAACCGTTGTTTCGATTAACTAAGACCTGCTGATCGGGCGCGAACCTTGCTTGAACGGCTCGCCGATCGGGGATCGTCTCTAGAGATGATTCCGGCGCAAGCGTTGGGTTTCAACCCCCCAATACCCGCGATTCGCCAGAGGGCCGGCAACTACGGCGGCGAAGCCGGAGGAACCATTCCGACCGGGGGGCCCCCTTTTAGTTCAGACAGTCTCTGCTGCAGTCGGTGCAGCCGTGCGCGCTCGGTATCGCTCATTCCAGGCTGCGCGAGCAATTGCTGGTATTGCGCTTTGACCGCGTCGAGCTCGAGCTTCTGCAGAACCCCTTCGAGGTCGGTGCGCGCGTTGTCGAAGGACGACGAGCCGGCGAGGCCGTCGCTCGCGACCTGGGCGTAGAGCTCGGCGTGGGCCGAACCGCGCGCGGCCTCCAGCAGCGCGCCGGTCGTCGAGACCCCTGTCGCCTTGACCGTGTCCACCAGCGCCACGACGGGCTCGAATTCAGGGTCGGTCTCGAGCAGCCGGTGCTGGTCGGGCGTCAAAGCCTCGGCGAGCTGCGGGGCGTCGATCATGAGGCGCAGCAGGGTGCGCCACAGCGAAGGCGACGTGCGCGAGCGCGCCGGACGCGCCGGGGGCCGTGCGCTCTGCTGCCGCACCGGTTCGACGCTGGCGAGGCCGCACAGCGTCTCGACTTCAGCCAGTGCAAGCCGCGAGCGCTCTGCGAGCTCCCGTAGGACCTGCACCCGGAACGCGGTCTTCTGGAGCTTGGAGACGAGCGGCCTGGCGGCGTGCACGAGGCTCGCACGGCCTTCGGCGGAGGCGAGATCGACGTGGGCGGAAAGCTCGTCGAGCAGGTAGCGCGACAGTGGAACCGCGCTTTTGAGTATCGCTTCGAGACCCGCTTTGCCGTGGGCGCGCACGTAGGTGTCGGGGTCGTCGCCCTGCGGCAGGAAAAGAAAACGCACCTGCTTGCCGTCGGTGAGCTCGGGAAGGCTGTTTTCGAGCGCCCGCCACGCCGCGCGCCGGCCGGCGGCGTCGCCGTCGAACGAGAACACCACTTCGTCGGCCTGGCGCAGGAGCTTCTGGACGTGCAGCCCGGTGGTCGCGGTGCCGAGCGTGGCGACCGCGTATTCGACGCCGTGCTGCGCCAGCGCGACCACGTCCATATACCCTTCGACGACGAGCACCCGCTCGGCTTCGCGTATCGCGCGGCGCGCCTGGTAGAGGCCGTAGAGCTCGCGGCCTTTCTCGAACACCGGGGTCTCCGGCGAATTGAGGTATTTCGGCTCGCCGGTGTCGAGAACGCGTCCGCCGAAACCGATCACGTTGCCGCGCACGTCGACGATCGGGAACATGATGCGGTCGCGAAAGACATCGTAGCGCTTGCCGTCGTTCTGCTTGACCAGGCCGGCGGTGACCAGCGACGCGTTGGCGTAGTCGGCGAAAGCGCCGGTCAGCCCCTGCCAGCCTTCCGGGGCGTAGCCGATGCCGAAGCGCTTGGCGATCTCGCCCGACAGGCCGCGGCTCTTGAGGTAGGCGACCGCGCGCGGCGACTCCTTCAGGCATTTGCCGTAGAACCGGGCCGCTTCGAGCAGCACCGCGTAGAGGTCGTGGCTCTCGCTCGCCTTGCGTTGTGAGTACTCACTTCGCTCGGCTTCGGGCACTTTCATGCCGACGCTTTGGGCGAGATCCTTGATTGCGTCGACGTAACCCAGCCCGGAGTACTCCATCATGAAACCGACCGCGGTGCCGTGCGCCCCGCAGCCGAAGCAGTGATAGAACTGCTTGGTCGGGCTGACCGTGAACGAGGGGGACTTCTCGGAATGGAACGGGCAGCACGCCATGAAGTTAGCGCCCGCTTTTTTCAGCTTCACATAGCGATCGACCACATCCACGATGTCGACGCGGTGGAGCAAATCCTGGATGAACGACTGGGGGATCACGGAGGGCCGTCAGGCGTGAGGCGTGAGGCGTGAGGCGCCACTGCCGGACCGCGTTCGATGTCGGAAGGTGCCGTCATCGGCCCATTATAGAAGGACACGGCGCAGCAGGAGAAAACGCCGACGTGTCCGGCGGTGTGCGGGCTAGCCCGCCAGCTTCTGCTTCACGCGCGCTGAAACCTTCGACATGTCGGCGCGGCCCGCGAGCTTCGCCTTGAGCGGGGCCATCACCTTCCCCATGTCGGCCGGGCCTTTCGCGCCGACCTCGGCGATGGCCGCGTGAATCGCGGCGTCGATTTCGCCCTCGCCCAGGGCCGCGGGCATGTAGCGCTCGAGGATGCCGACTTCGAAGCGCTCGTTGTCCGCGAGGTCGTTGCGGCCGCCTTTTTCGAACTGGGCGATCGAATCGCGGCGCTGCTTGATCATCTTCTCGATGATGGCGACGACGTCGCTGTCTTCGAGGGTCTTGCGCTCGTCGACTTCCTTCTGCTTGAGCGCCGCGGTCAGGAGGCGCAGCGCGTCACGCGTGCGGGTGTCGCCGCTGCGCATCGCCGCTTTCAGTTCGTCGTTGACCTGGTCTCGGAGGGACCTGGGTGCGTGAGGCGCGAGGCGTTAGGCGTTAGGCGTTAGGCGTTAGGCCGGAGCCGTAAGGCGGCTGCGCTCGAAACGCGATCGCAGAAGCAAAAAGCGTGAGGCTTTGCGCCTCACGCCTGACGCCTGTCGGTGCTCAGTACATTTTCGGCGGCAGGAGCTGCGAGCGCAGGCGCTTGTGATGGCGCTTGACCGCAGCGGCGAGCTTGCGCTTCCTCTCCGCGGTGGGCTTCTCGTAGAACTCGCGGGCGCGAAGCTCGGTGAGTAGACCGGTTTTTTCCACGGTGCGCTTGAAGCGGCGAAGCGCCACTTCGAAAGGCTCGTTTTCCTTGACGCGTACTGTCGGCATGAGGCCTCTTGGGTGTAATTCGATCGACCGCGAGGTGCACCGGGCTTGACGTCGCCGGAGTGCGGTCAGGGTCGTGAAAAGCCGCGTATTATAATCAATTCCAGCCCCGCTTCAAACCCTCCCCGAAAGTTTTCCCTATTCATGGTCGTGCTCGGCATCGAAACCTCCTGCGACGAGACAGGAGTGGCGCTCTATGACACCCACAAAGGGCTGCTCGCGCACGCCCTGTATTCGCAGGTGGCGATGCACGCCGATTACGGGGGTGTGGTCCCTGAGCTCGCGTCGCGCGACCACGTCCGGCGCCTCCTGCCCCTGACGCGGCAGATCCTGGGCGAAGCCGGTCTCGCGCTTGCGGACGTGAACGCCATCGCCTACACCGAAGGTCCAGGTCTCGCCGGCGCCCTGCTGGTGGGCACCAGCGCCGCGCACGGCCTCGCCTACGCCCTCGACATCCCGGCGCTAGGGCTGCACCACCTCGAAGGGCACCTGCTCTCCCCGCTGCTCGCCGACCCCGCGCCGGCATTCCCTTTCGTCGCCCTCCTCGTCTCCGGAGGCCACAGCCAGCTGATGCGGGTGAACCGGGTCGGCGACTACACCCTGCTCGGGGAAACGCTCGACGATGCGGCGGGCGAAGCGTTCGACAAGAGCGCCAAGCTGATGGGCCTCGGCTATCCGGGCGGGCCCGAGATCGCGAGACTCGCCGCGCTCGGCAGGCCCGGGCGCTACAAGCTGCCGCGGCCGATGATCAACAGCGGCGACCTCAATTTCAGCTTCAGCGGGCTCAAAACCGCAGTGCTGACCGCGGTGCGCGGGCAGACGCTCGACGATCAGCGCCGCGCCGACCTGTCAGCCGAGGTGCAGGCGGCGATCGTCGACGTGCTCGCGGCCAAATCGATCGCGGCGCTCGAGCAGAGCGACCTCACGCGGCTCGTCGTCGCCGGCGGGGTCGGCGCGAACCGTCTGCTGCGCGCAACACTGACCGCACGCGCGCAGCGCGTCGGCTGCACGGTGTATTACCCCGATCTCGAGTTCTGCACCGACAACGGCGCGATGATCGCGTTTG